>DESG01000113.1:7421-18331 GCA_002361175.1 Lachnoclostridium sp. UBA3320
GCTTGCGGCGGGGTAGTTCATTAACACCACAGATTTAATAGCAGCTTCTCTTGCAAGTGTGCGGTATTCTGGCTTTAACATTGCCTTTTTCTCACGCTCTTCGTCTGTCTTGTAAGGATTGTCAAATAATCCCAGTTCAAACTTCACACGCAATATATCTGCAACCGCCCTGTCAAGCACTTTCTCGCTTATTTCACCACTCTTTACAAGCTCTTCTACATATTTTATATAAGTATTGGAAGTCATATCCATATCAAGCCCAGCTTTTAGTGCCTGTTTTGCTGCCTCACGCCCATCTGCTGCAACACCATGATTCACACACTCAGCAATAGCATTAGCATCACTTACAGTAATACCATCAAAGCCCCACTGCTTTCTTAAAATATCCATAAGCAGCCATTCATTGACACTGCATGGCACGCCATTGATATCGTTAAATGCTGGCATAACAGCCCTTGCCCCTGCATCTATGCACATCTTGTAAGATGGCAGGTATTCTTCATGAAGCTTTTGCATTGACATATCAACACGGTTATAATCCCTTCCTGCTTCTACTGCACCATACCCAGCAAAGTGCTTGATACACGCAACTATAGAATCCTCTTTTGAAAAGTCATCTCCTTGAAAGCCACGCACTTTTGCAGCTCCATACATACCATTTAACAGCACATCTTCTCCCGCACCTTCACTCACCCTGCCCCAACGAGCATCTTTTGATACATCCACCATCGGGGCAAATGTCATATGTATACCTGCGGCTGATGCCTCTTGTGCTGCCATGCGCCCTGTCCTCTCCCATAAGGACGGCTCCCATGCACAGCTTTCAGCAAGTGGTATAGGGGTAATTGTCTTAAAACCATGTATTACATCATAGCCAAAAATTAACGGAATACCAAGGCGTGTCTCTTCTACTGCAATCTTTTGCAGCTCATTGGCTTGTGCAGCACTTCCTATGCCATTATAAGAGCCAACTTTCCCTGCCCTTAAATCATCTTCGTGAAAGTCCTGTTTCGCTGTTCCCATTAGCTTATCAAACTCCTCTTTGCTTATGCGTCCGTCAAACATCATGTCAAGAAGTTCTTCAAAACTCACTTCAAAGGCACCGACAAGCGAAGGACCACACTGCTGAAGTTGTCCAACCTTTTCCTCAAGTGTCATTTTTCCTAAAAGTTCTTTTATTTTTTCTTCATATTTACCCATTGCTGCCCTCCATCTGCACTTTAAAATTCATAGTTTCCAGCCGTAAGTATTTGCCTCTTGCCATCTAGTATAAATTCAGCTTCTGCATCAAACGGAACTTCAACATTGTAAACTACTGTACCGTCATCTTTGTATTTCCATCCAGATTTATAAATACCAGCAGAAGTATTTAATACACACTGCGCATATCCAAGCCTTTTATCTGCATGTGGCTTAATTACAGCCCTTTTAAATCCTGGTGCAGCCTGTCTAAGCCCGCACAAATCTTTATACATCCATGCAACAATACTTCCATAACTATAGTGATTAAGGCTGTTCATACCCTCTGGATTAATATGTCCATCCTCAAGTACAGAGTTCCATCTCTCCCAGATAGTAACCGCATCAAGGTTTACACAGTAAAGCCAACTTGGGAAATCTTCATTTAAAAGCAGAGTTACAGCAAGTTTATTGCTGCCTGTTGCCGTAAGCGCAGGGCAAAGAAGCGATGTTCCTACAAACCCTGTATTAAGATGACTGTTATTAGCTTTAACCCTTTCTGCAAGTGCATCTGCCTCAAGGTTTTCTTTTGCACGCTCTGGAATAAGTCCATACTCTATCGCAATAGCTGCTCCTGTCTGTGTATGGCAGACACATAAGCCGTCCTCATCAAAATACTTTTCTTGTATTGCTTCTTTAATTTCACTTGCAAGCTTTCCAAACTTTTTCTCATCCTCATCATACCCAAGCACCCCTGCTGCCCCAGCAACACTCTTTGCGCATCTGTAATAGTATGCGCTTGCAATATAAAGTGGGTCTGTTGCTCCAAATGGCCCTGGCTCAGGGTTGTCAAGTGAAAGCCAGTCTGCAAAGTGAAAACCATCTTTTATAAGATGTGGACCTTCTATTGCCTCTTCTTTGTATCTCTCACATTCTACCCATGCTTTCATGCCTGGATAACACTCTTTAAGCAGTGTCTTGCTTCCATAGTGAAGTGTGCTCTCTTTCCATTAGAGCGATAGACAAATTCTGATTTTGCAGTGCGATAGTTTTCATTATAGAAACAGTTATCCTGCATAATCTCTGAAGCTGTAAGCCTTATCTGCATACCCTTTGGAATAAAGCAGTCAAATTCTACCCAGCCTGTAATCTCCTGCCCGAAGTCAAGTACAGTCTCATTCTTTGGTGTATGCAGTATTGTAATTACATCAAATGTCTCTTTCTTTACTATAGGAAGGCTATAACGGTCTGACAGAGCACCGCACTTTTTAGGCATTTCAATATATACGCCATTCCAGTTATCGGTGTTTTTAAGTTCGTCTGCAATATTAGCATCATAAATTTCGCCGTCATAAATATTGCTAAATACCACTGGTGATTCTTTGCTCTTCCAGCTTTCATCAGTCTTAACTAAAAGTTTATTATCCGCATAAAGCTCTGCAATAAGATAACACTTGTCACCGTATAAATTTGTATACCCACCATCAAAACCAAGCCTTCCACGAAACCACCCATCAGCAAGCCAGACCTCTATTTCATTCTCACCCTCTTTAAGGTATTTGGACACATCATAAACCTGTGCCTGCAGATGGAAGTCATAAGAGTGATAACCAGGTGCAAGAAACTCATCTCCTGCTTTCTGTCCGTTAATATAAGCTTCATATACACCAAGACCACAAATATAAAGCCTCGCCGTACTTGCCTTGTCTACGGTAAATGTCTTTTTAAGAACTGCTGGTGTAGCAGCGTCCATATCTGGTGTAATCCACTGTGCTGCCCACTCTTCATCCATCTTGCCAGTTTCAAAACTACTTTCTGCCTTAGCTGTTTCGCCATTGTCTGCCATAACCTCAACACTAAAGCAATAACAAGTCCTTGGCAAAAGTTTTATATCTACTTGGTAATCCAAACTGTCAGCACAAGCGTCTTCCCCACTGTCAAATATAGTATCTTTTCCACAGAAAATACAGAGCCTCGTCCATTTCTGCTTTTTTGCTTCCCCTGCGTCTTCTATTTTCCATGAAAAACTTAATGGAGTTATCTGAAAGCCCAGCGGAGCATCAACATGATTCACCTTTAATTCTACAAGCTTCATATGGTTCTCCTTTTTCGTTTTTCATTTATTCTACTCCCTGTGCTTTAAAATAACCATGTTATATTTTCTCTAAAATCCGTCATTTTTTTCTACTTTTCAGATACAGCAGTTAAAGTAAATGGTATTGCTGGCACACCAGCTTTATTGTAAAGATTTACGATATAAAATTTGTCTTTTGCAAAGCAGACTTTAACTTTAGTTATGCCATCATTTTCAAATTCAAGTAAGAGTTTTTCATCACAAATTTTTACAGCATATTCTGCTTCTTTTTCATCTGCCATTACACACAATGCATTAACCTTGTCACCATTAAGCACAAGACCGCCTTTAGCATTATCAAAATAAATAACAGCTTGTTTTCCTTTAAGTTTCATACCTTTTGCTGTTGGTGCATCACAAAGAATATCTTCTCCATAAACATGACCTCTTGCCAGAAGCGCAAGTCGTTCTCCAACAATTTTTTTATTCTTTGGATGGATGTCATACTGCTCGCCTGCATCAGAAATAGAACATAAATAAGTATTTGGAACTGTCTTTGTCACACATTCCTGTGCATCTCGTATTACATCATATTCAAAATTACCTACATCAAGCCATGTTTCAAATCCTGGAAGCTGGACAATAAGAAATGGAAGTTCTTTATTATTCCATAAATTCCTCCAATCCGATATAAGACCAGACAGCATGGACTGGTACAAACCTGCACGATGTTTTTCATCATCACTTTCTCCCTGATACCAGAGAAAGCCACGTATACTGTATGGCGCAATAATTTTTAGCATATGTTCATACAAAACGCCAGGAATATTTTGGACTACAATTTCTCCTTCCCTAAGTTCAAAACCCTCTCCCTTTTCAGCCATTGAAGAAATAAATGCATCACATTCTTCTTTAGAAGGTGTCCTTGGCATTATAAACTCACTAAATGGGTCTTCAAACAAATTGCCCCTGCTATTCTGGACTAAATTACGCTGCCTCTCCCAATAATCATCCCAGTCAATCTGTTTGGCAAATACATTATATTCTTCCATCCATGCTAGGCCTGTTTTATAAACTGTTTGAGGATTCATCCACGCTGCCGATACTGTCCCACCCCAGTTACATCCAATAATACCTACAGGAACTTTAAATGTCTGCCATAGTTCACGCTGAAAGTAATAACCTACTGCACTAAAATATTCAATATCGTCAGGGGTTGCTTTACGCCAGATACCTACCCTGCTATAGTCAAAACAATCTGCCTGTTCATCAAATGCAATTTCTGGCACGTCATAAAAGCGTATATTGGGATTGTTACATTTTGGTTTTACATCTTTAAAATGCTTTTCATAGCGCATATGAAATTCCATATTAGACTGACCACCTGCAACCCACACTTCACCCACAGCTACATCTTCAAGGGCTATATCTTCATTACTTGCCGTAACTGTTAGTGTTTCATGCTCTGACGCTTCAAGTGGGGAAAACGTAAGAGACCACGCACCTGAATCGTTTGCCACAGCATTAGCAGCCTGTCCCTGCACTTTAACATTGACCGTTTCTTTAGGCTCTGCTGTACCCCATATAATAAAAGGTTTATCCCTCTGGATAATCATACCTGACTGAAAAATATCCGCAACTTTTAACATAAAAAAACCTCCATTCCGTTAATTTTAAATTTCCTATTGACTATTACAATTAAATATATTAAAATATACTCAATAATTGAATACTCGTGGTTCAAGGACACATTGTCTATACCAAAATCCCATGAAAGGAAGTGCTACTATGCCATTACCACAAGCAAGATTGTATACCGAAGATGATTATTACAATATTCCAGAAGATGTAAGAGCTGAACTGATTGACGGTCAAATCTATTACCAAGCAGCACCAAATCGGACACATCAAAAGATACTTTCTGAACTGCATATCACTATTGGACAGTATATCCGTTCAAAAGGCGGTTCTTGTGAAGTCTATCCTGCCCCATTTGCAGTAAAGCTCTCTGAAAAAAGCCAAAACATAGTAGAGCCAGATATAAGTGTTATCTGTGACCGTGACAAGCTTAATGATAAAGGCTGTACAGGAGCTCCAGACTGGATTATTGAAGTTATCTCTCCTAGCAATTCAGGACATGATTATGTACGTAAACTGCAGCTTTATATGGATGCTGGTGTCAGGGAATACTGGATTGTTGACCCAGTGGAAAAAGCCATACTGGTATACAATTTTGAAGAAAGCCCATTTAAAATTCTTTCTTATACATTTCAAGATAAAGTAAAAGCCAGCATATACGATGACTTGTATATAGATTTTGCAGAAATTGACAAACTTCTTGAAATCTAAAGGAAAAGCATATGTGGTAAAACATATGCTTTTTCCCATGTATAACTACATTATAACTCTCACTTTTTTTCCACGCTCAGCTAAATTAGAAATACTTGTCTCACATTTAACATTGTCAGGAACTTCTGTTTTAAGAATAATGTCCTCTTCCATTTCTTTTACATACACTTTTATAACACCAGATGCTGACGCATAACTACACTTAAATTCATGTATTGTTTCTGGCAGGTATGGGCGTATTGTTATTTTCTTAAAGCCTGGCTCTTCTGGAATAATGCCTGCTATTCCATTATAATACCACTCGATAATATGCCCCATCATATCATGACAATGGCTTCTAGGGTTTGTCTCCCAATATTCCCCAAGTGTTGTTTCGCCGTCTAGTATAAATGCATAATAACTAGGATGTTTGTCTTTTAAAATAAAGCTGCTTATAAGTTTATTCATACCATATTTGCGTGCTGTCTGTATAACGTAAGGCAACCCTACTTCCCCACAGATAAATACACCTTCTTTTTCCAATGTAAAACGCAGAGCGCTGATTATGTCTGCTTCTTTATCTTCTGGAACTATACCCCAAAACAGTGGAAGTGCCTGTGAAGCCTGTGTAAGGAATATTTCATCTGGATGGTCATATGACTTGTAACACCAGAATCCCTTATCTGGATGTTGTACTAAAAGACGTTGGTTATAATTTTCCTTAATTTCATCCGCATATGCTAGTAGTTCTTTTTCATCTTCTGTCTTTCCAAGTATCTTTGCAAATTTTGCAAGTGTCTTTGCATCCGCATATAAAAATGCTGTTTCAATATTTTCTCTTGCAAGGTTATTCTGTGGGTTGCCCCAGTCACCTAAACCATAATTGATAAATCCTTCATTATTAACTCTAGTTTTAAGATGTTTTAAGTAACGCATCCCTGTCATATAATTGTCTTCAATAATTTTCACATCTCCATAGAACATATAGTGCCAGTACGTTCCAAGAATACTTGTACTGCCCCATGGTATAATGTCATAAAAATCTCCAAGCCCTGGCACTGGAAGTACATTCGGAATATAACATGGACACTGTGACGGCACAAGTCCCTCACCAGGATATACTTTGCCGCCATTCATATCATAAAACCAGTCATCAGCGGTATGTTGTCCCATTCGTATATCAAGCAAAAACTTTTCCCACAATTTCTTACCATCTTTCATATAAAATATTGCTGGTGCCATAAGGTGGTTTGGCTCTTGCCATGCAAAACGCTCAATCGTTGGACAGTCGGTGTGAACACCTAACATATTTGCTTCAACAGTTCTCTCTATCATATTATAAATCTTTTCATAGCGTTTATCATCACATGAAAAACTGCCGTCTGTCTTATATGCGCTGCTTATAGCATGAGCGCAAAGCTTTCTGATTACAGTTTGTGCGCTATTTCCAGAGCCTTTAACATGCTTCACTGCCACATATCTTCCAGCGAAATATGTAAAGGTCATACGG
Source organism: Lachnoclostridium sp. UBA3320 (assembly GCA_002361175.1). Classification (GTDB taxonomy): domain Bacteria; phylum Bacillota; class Clostridia; order Lachnospirales; family Lachnospiraceae; genus Butyribacter. The sequence continues at coordinate 14,513 of DESG01000113.1, forward strand.
CATTTTTCCCAGGTATCATCTTTGCCAATTATATAAGTGATGCAGGAATCCACATTTACCCAGCCTTTTGCCATCTGGTCAATGTTTCCATCTTCTGCAAGCTTTTCAGCCGGATAAATCTTTATTTCATCTCCAGACTTTCCCTTTGCTTCAAATTCTAGTATGCCAGACATATTCTGTCCAAAATCATAAATATCTTTTCCATTTATATTGTTAAGGAAATTCCCTTCATAAGTACGCAGTACCTTAACTGGTGGCTGAAATTGTTTTTCAAGTTTCCCTTTTGGGATATCTTCCTGCCCTGCAAGATTTGCATTATCCCATTCACTGTCATCAAATTTTGCCATGCTCCAGTCTTTTTGTACTTTTCTGCCATCTATAGTTTCCGAGCCATAGACATTTGTCATAATTACAGGATGTTCTTTTACTTTAAATGATTCATCTGCTGTTAATATTTCCTTTGTACCATCATTATAAGTAATTACAAGTTCCATGGCAAGCACAAGGTTTTTGCCAAACGGTTTATATGGATTTGGGTTTGGCGGCATAAATGGCGGAAATGCAAAAGTATAATGTTCATCCATTTTTATATACCAGCCATTGCCAACTTCTGCTCCTATTACATTCTGCCCACTTGTTATAAGACTTGTTACATCAAATACCACATACTGGACTAACTTATTGTAATCAGTCCAAGCAGGGTCAAGTTCATGGTCACTTGCTCTCTGTCCATTAATATAGAAATTAAATTGTCCAAGGCCACACACCTTTGCTTCTGCTTTCTTAACTTCTTTTGTTACTGTAAATGTCTTTCTTGCATAAAACGGCACTGCTGTTTTATTCGTAATCCATTTATCAAACATATATTGCCTCCTAATTTAAACTGATTACTCTCTATAATATTTTTACTGTAATGAAATTTCAAAAACTTCCAGCTCGTCAGACTCCTCAAATACCAATACAAGCTCATACTCACCCGCTGGCGCATTAATTGCACTGCTAATAGTTTGTATTTTGGCATTGGCATCTGGTACAAAAACTGTGCCAGCCTCTATCTGATGGCTCGCATTTTTGGAATCTATAAATATTACTCTTATTTTCCCGCTTCCTGCATAAGTAATACTTATACTGCTCCATTCCTGCCCACTCTTTATATAGCGGAATACTGCCTCATCTCCTACGGAAATATTCATAAGCTTTTCCTTATAAACATTATCCACGCCAATATAACATCCACCTTTCACACCACACGCCTGATACCCCATAATTTTTTCATCTGGGGCAAACGGCTGACCTATTCCTTGAGATGTCATTTTTACTTCATTAATGCTGCCATCTGGATTAATTGTAATTGGTTCAATACACAGTCTTCTGTATTGCTGCACACCACGGCTGCATCTGTGATAAAACACATACCACTGTCCATTTACACATTCAATCGAGCCATGGTTATTCCAACTTGCTGGGTCACAGCCGTCATTATCAATTATAATGCCTTTATATGTAAACGGTCCTTCTGGGCTTTTGCTTACGGAGTATCCAAGAGATGTTGGTTTGCCTCTTTCCATATCAGCATACACATAATAATACATACCATTAATTTTTCTTATAGAAGAGCCTTCATGGAAAAAATGTTCACTCTCTGTTACCAAATTGTCGATTATAGCAGTTTCATCAAAAGAAACCATGTTTTTATTTAACTTCACGCAATGGGAAAACAACTGTCCCCAGTAATAATAAGCCTGTCCATCATCATCAATAAAAATTGCAGGGTCAATGCCTCCACATGGCAGTTGCACAGGATTGGTAAATGGACCTTCTGGATTGTCTGAAACAGCAACTCCCTCGCTATCGTCTGGCATACAGAAATACAAATAATATTTCCCATCTTTTTCAATACAGTCAGGCGCAAACAAAAGTGGTGGTTTTTCTTGTTCTTCTTTCTTTTCAAACTGCTCTTTTATATCTACGCCCTCAGCAGCATCTCGTTCCATCATTTTAATAATAAACGGTGTCGGATGACTCCAGTCAATTCCAGGATACTTTGGTGCATCTGGATTATTAAACCATGGAATCTGTCCTCCTGTCAGTGACACATCATGAAGCGTCCAGTTTTCCATATCCGCTGTAGATACTACATAATATTTTTCACTACAAAAAGCATCTGCCCTATCGTCATAACTACCATAAATATACAGCCTGCCATCTGGCATCATATGCGCTTCACTATCTGGAATGTGATACTCAAGTGGTAAAACTGGATTTCTCGTGTTTTTAAAATTTACCATAATATTTTCCTCTCTGCACTTGCCATTTGCTTTACTTATATTTTCAATGTTATCTTTATTATTAAGTATAATATATACACCTTTTTTGTAATAGGGTTTTAGCTGACATACCTACATAGAAAAAACGACATGACAGAAAAATATCTTAACGCAATTTTTCAAGAATAGAATTTCCGATAGTTCCTTCTGGCATATCCACTTTAAAATTTTCGGTTATTGTAGCTCCAATTATTGCAAAAGTTTTTGCATCATCTAACTTTCCACATCCTTTCATTGATGGAGAATATGCAAGAAATGGGACTTTTTCTCTTGTATGGTCAGTTCCTGTATGTGTAGGGTCATTTCCATGGTCTGCCGTAATAATTAATAAATCATCTTCTTTAAGCAACTCCATTAATTCACCCAACTTTACATCAAATTTTTCAATTTCTCTTGCATATCCTTTTACATCTCTGCGATGTCCCCATAAAGCATCAAAATCCACAAGATTTACAAAGCAAAGACCTTCAAAATCACTCTTTGCAATTTCAATAGTCTGTTCCATACCATGTACAGAACTTTTAGATTTATTAGATGCTGTAAGCCCTTCACCATCGAAAATATCATAAATTTTTCCTACAGAAATAACATCTAATCCAGCATCTTTTAAAGCATTAAGTGCTGTTTTTCCATATGGTTTTAATGCATAGTCATGTCTATTGCTTGTTCTTTTAAATTCGCCTTTTTTCTTTCCTATATACGGTCTAGCAATAACACGTCCAACTTTCCATTCATCTCTCATTGTAATCTCACGAGCAATTTCACAACAGCGATATAATTCTTCTAAACCAAATGTGTCCTCATTTCCACAAATCTGAAGAACTGAATCTGCTGATGTATACATAATCATATGACCTGTGGCAATTTCTTCTTCTGCCAGTTCGTCCAAAATCTCTGTTCCACTGGCACTTTTATTACCAATAATAACACGACCTGTCCTTTTAGATAATTCATCTAACAACTCCTTTGGGAAACCTGTTTCTGTAAATGTTTTAAAAGGCTTTGTAATATGAAGTCCCATCATTTCCCAGTGACCAGTCATTGTATCTTTTCCTGTGCTTGCTTCATATAAATATGCATAATAGCCAAGTGGTTTTTCTATAGGTTGTACCTGCTTTAACGGATGAAGATTTGCAATTCCAATTTTTTGAAGATTGGGAATATTAAATTCTTCAATGCTTTGTGAAATATGACCTAATGTGTCTGTTCCAGCATCACCATAATCTGCAGCATCTGGTAATGCTCCCACGCCAAGAGAGTCTATAACAATGGCAAATATGCGTTTATATTTTTTCATTTTTTATCTCCTTTCACCTTTCTGAATTATAACAATAGCTTTGATAAAAATAATATCATTTATAAGAATTGTAACATCATATATAACATATCATTTATAAAATACAATGTCAATAGTAAGAGCAGATATAGTATTATTTCTGTTACTATTCAGCTTTTACCATTTTTTGAAAAATAAATTATGTACAAGATTTAT
>DESG01000113.1:18512-19953 GCA_002361175.1 Lachnoclostridium sp. UBA3320
TAATAAATAGTACGATAACATCTATCAGGAGCTTTAAATTATGGATTTTAATGATTATTTCCATATTGAAGTGAATACTTCTCTAACTGGAAAAGAACTTATTTTTAAAGAATTATTTCAGAAATATCCAGACCGCAATCTTTGTCTTCCACACAACCTAGATAAAGTCAAGGATATTCTGGAAGAAGCGCAAAAAAATAGTCTTGACAGCTTTACAGAACAGTTTTTTCATGCACATTTGATTGAAAATTCCTTTTTCCAGAACAATTCTGACACTGAATTATACCAGCACTGCCGCTATCTCCCTGCAATATGGCATTCTCATAGTTTTTTTGAAATTGTCTGTGTTGTTGAAGGCTTTTGTACCAATTATATTAAAAATCAGCAACTTTATATGAAAAAAGGAGATATATGTATTATTGCACCAGAAATATCCCACGCCATAAGCGCTTTTTCTGATGAATGTTTTATTTATAACATATTGTTGCGCAGCAGTACATTTGAAAAAGCTTTTTTCGGTACTTTAGAAGAAAATGATATTTTATCAGACTTTTTTGCACGTTCCCTTTACCACTCCCCATCACATCCATATCTCTATTTCCAGACTGGGTATGATACAGAAGTGTTTAACTATATTGGCTATGCTTACCATGAATTTAGCAGAAACCGCCAATATAAAAACCGTATGCTTAATTCTATTATCAATGCATTTTTTATTATTTTATTGCGCAATCATGGAAACAATGTAATTGTACCAGAGCTTGGCAATACAGAAAAGTCAGAAAATCTTGTTTTTATCCTAAGATACATACAAGAACACTTTAATACAATTTCTTTAACAGAGTTATCCAAGTTTTTTAACTACAGTGAACGCCAGATACAGCGAATTATAAAAGATAGTACTGGCTTGAGTTTTACTGAAAATATTCTACGCCTTAAAATGAAAAAGGCCGAAAAACTTTTAAAAAATCCTGATATAACAATTTCTATAATAGCAGAAGAAACTGGTTATTCAGACTCTGGAACTTTCCGGCAGGCTTTTAAAAAATATTATGGTATGACACCACAGCAATACCGTAATAGATAGCAATTAAAGATAAATTTTTATAGAAAAATAGGCGTTTGTGTGGTAATATACAAGAGTAAAGATAAAGATATATCACGCCATATAAGACAGGAGGGGATATCATGACAACGGAAGAAATTTTTGAGACAGTTATAGTATTTATTTGCATGATGCCTATCATTATTATAGGAATTATTCAGTACAGAAGTAAAAAACCAGTAGGTTTTTGGTCTGGAGAAGAACCTCCAAAAAAAGAGCAAATTACAGATGTAGAAGCTTATAACCATAAACATGGCATTATGTGGATTTTTTATGGGGCAGGTTTTATTCTTTGCTTTATATGCGGATTTATATTTAGAAAAAATATCGCAGAAT
>DESG01000143.1 GCA_002361175.1 Lachnoclostridium sp. UBA3320
TTTTCTTAAGTTCGCGCCTATGGGTAATAATCCCCGGATTCCGAGATATACTTTACCCCGATGCTGTGCCCGCAATATTTGGCATATCCATTATTAGATACTTTCATGGAATCCTTACCATTTGACTTGCCCGTTGCCGGAGCAGCCCTAAAAGATGCTGCCATCATAACAGCTTCTGATGTCAGCCGGAACGTAACCGGGTTATCCGTAGTCAGTTCCGGCATTTCACCCTCTGCCAAATCCGGCACCTCTGCCTCTCCCGGCTCATCGTCCCCGTCTCCGGTTTTCCCTGAATCATCTGCTGTCTTTGCGGTTTCCGGTTCCCTTACCGAAATAGTATGGCAGATAAGATAAGGTTCCTTACCGCTTATCGGTACAACCTTATAATAGGTTTCGTACTCCCCTGCTTTGTTTCCGTCAAAGCTGCTCCTGTCAGCATAATAAGACACGCTGACTGCATTCTCATTATAGGAAATCCCCTCAAAATCATTTTTCACATCAAACTCATAACCTGCTACCACTACAATATCGGCTGCTGTGGCAACCTCCACTGCCTCCAGTTCCTTCCTTAAGGTACTGTCATACAGTTCTGGCTCCTTGTATTCCTCTGTAACAGTTGCGGTCATGCTGCGACCAGCGGAAGCAGCTAATCCGCCAATGTTTGTGCTGCTCGCAGCGCAAACTTGCTGTGTGAATAAACTTTGTTTATTCACGCTCTCTTCCGCTGTATTACTCTGTGCATCTGCACCTGATGCAAAGGCAAAAGAGCCTGCCGGCGTCGCAGCACAAACCGTTAAAACCACCGTCATCATCATGGCAGCCACCCGTTTTAATCTCTTTCTATTCATATATATCCTCACTTTCCTGCTATTTCCATTACCATGCGATGTTATTCCCTCCCATGCACCAAACCGGAAAACAGATATTCTCCCAGCTTTTTGTGCAAGAAAAAAAGGCATACCTGACTGGCATACCTCTTTACCCATAAGCCGGGCATCGCTACCCTGACTTCCCTTATTTTGTTGTAACAGGCAGGATATATCCGCTCTGTTTCATTTTCCGGAAATAAAACAGCAGCCGCTCTTTTCTTCTCCGCTCTATCTTTTTTCTATTTTCCAGAGACATCCATTCCACCTTCTTTCCTATAGTTTTTAGCATATTTCGTTTCGATATTTTCTGTTCTTGCTGCCGTTGTCCCAAAGGGCAATTTATCGGATTTTTTCCGGGGCAGGCTCCGTCCTGCCATCCTGTCCCCTATCCCGACACTTCCATAATGCCATCGGATGCTCCCTGATTCTTTTCAGCTCTTCCCCCTCAAATACGAATTGCGGATTGTAAATCCCTTTCCCGAATGCATCCCAAAAAATCCGTTCATCAACAGTTGGAGTTAAAAACCCGGAAAGATATTTTTTTATCCCCTCCTGAACATCCGAAAGCTCAAATTTCTCACCACGCCTGAGAACCGGATACAAATCCGTTGTAATGCTTCGTTTAGTCAGCCTTCCCACATTTTCCAGGGCAAATTCCTTTGGCGGATGCTCCGCCCCGATTGCACTATAAAATACTGCGCATTTTCTAAGCATGTCCAGTTCCGGTCCATCAAATAGATTATGCATAATCATGTTATGCACATCATATAAATCCCTGGCTGCCGTCCTTGATAACAATGCTACAATCTTTGCACCAAATATCTCAACCGGATCAACAGACAATATGGTAAGTTCATCCGTCATCCACGGGAGATATACCCTTCTTCTGACCACAGGAAGCACATGACACCTGAGCATATAGTTGATTTCTATTTTCAGGTTATCTTTCATCCCTCCTGCATTCTGATACTCATAAACAAAGGAATCCAATGCATGATGGTTCTTTGATTTCGGACTCAGCCGGTATCCGTTCGCCTCCATATATTTACTGATACGGCTGCTCAGCGCCTTCCTTGTTTCAAACATTTCCTCTCTTGATATGTTTTTCGAGAAATCCAAATCAATATCAACGGACAGTCTTGGTAAGTCCAGTATGGTAAGATTAATCGCCGTACCACCTTTTAATGCCAGATATTCCGAAAGCATGTCATCGCCCTCAAAAAATTTCAATACATCTGCAAGCCTGCATACTTTTTCAAAAGTATCCCTTACAAATCCCAGCTCCTTTGCCTGTCTCCCAAGCGCCATTCTGTCAAATTGCATCATAATCGCCCGCCCCCTTATCAATCAAATGCATGAAATCCGCCGGAACATATAAGTTCCACTTTGGATTCCATACATTTTGTCCGTTTTCTTTTATCAGATACCGTTTTCCATCAGCGGTATATCTGCCCAAATGTTCAAAAAATTCATTACCAAGACTCAATTCATTCTGTAACTGTTCCAGGATATAGCCGCATTTCTGATACAGAAATTTATTATCATAAACAGACAATGCTTCCAGTATTTTTTCTTCTTTCACACTTGGAATAAGCATGATACACCGTACCACTTCTTCCAGCCCTGCTATCTTGTTAAAATCTTTTATACTGTCAACAATGGTCTGCTCTATTCCGGTTACCTGCAGCTTTCCATTTGTTACGATATCCGTATGTGCATTTCTCTCCATACGGTGATACCATATTCCATCGTATTCAAAGTCTCTGAATCTGGAATCTGTTGCCACATAAACTTCATAAAACACCTGATTCGCATAACCAAATGCTTCAAACGCACTATGATGGGTTATGACTGCATCCGGAAACAAGCAGCTTCCTATCTGGTATCTTGACAATACAGGCTGCTTCGTCTCCAGACTGATTACTGCATATAAGTCTCTTTTTATTTTTTCAATATATCCCTTTTTTTGATAATCATAAAGGAGCGATTTTGCAGCCGCCTCAGAACCTGTCAGCTCCATCACTTTACTTTTATTAAAACATCCAAGTTCCAGCATTTTCTCATAATATTTCATCGTTATTCACCTGCCCTGTACTGATTTTATCACAAAAAGTTTCTTTTTCCAAACTTTTTGTGTGTTTCATTTTTTTATTCACATCTGCCTCCATGAAGCACCAGTAAAAATATTTTCAGTACGCTGCAGGTAAGAAGCAGGACGATTTTCAATACCTCCAGTGCCAGCTTAATTATCTGCAATATCAAATAAAATGACCATTTGAACATTCCTCCGATAAAAAGCAACAGTCCCATGAAAAAACTTCCTGCCATAACCTTTCCCTCCTAACTCCATTTCATCACTTCATCCATAATGTCTGCATTTTCAGATAAATCAATCTCTCCGGTATCTGTATGCCCCGTCTGTCCTTCCGGCTTTTCTGCCATTATTTCTGATTCCGCAGGCATTCTCTGGTTTCCTGCTGCCGCCAGACCACCGGTAAACATATGGAATACATCCTTATAGATTTCCTTTTCTATTTCCTGCTTTATTTTTAGTACCTCTCCATCCACATACGATTTCAGCCTTTCTTCCATCGTTTCATCTGACTTCCTGCTGTCAAACATTGCATAGTGTTCCTCAATGCACCGTATAATCAGTTTGTTTTTGGAAAGCGTATTGCTGCCAGACCGACACTCCTGCTCCATCTGCTCCAAAAGCCTCACATGATCCGGATTCAAAAGGCTGAACCGTATTGTCACAGTCCTGTACATATCCTTATCTATCGGCATACCCTGCACCCCCTGTTATCCTGCCCGCCTTTGCAGAACAGCCTTTAAGTAAGCGTTTCCAAGCATTTCATATCCCTTTGCATTGGCACAGATATCTTCCACATAAGTGATATTCTTCTGTGACAGCCCTCCATACTGTTTCATCACACCTGCACCGCCACCTACAAAGATTACCAGGGTTAAATCCATGTTGTAGCCAAGTTCCCGGATATGGTCGTACACCTGCCAGCAATATGCCCGGATTTCCTTTTCAATGATTTCCCGGTATTTATCCGGAAGGTCATTTCCACCGGAAGTCAGTAACCTCTGAATATCGTACTCGTCAATCTCTGCTCCAATCTGTCTGACACACTCCTTGTTAATCTGCTGTATACAGGTAATAAATCCACTCGGCTTTGTCACACAGACAGATTCATCCAGCTTATGGTTGATGATTGGCATAATATCCACCGTCCAGCTTCCAATATCCACCACCAGCACTTTATTATCAAAATGTTGCATCCTGTCTGCCACTGCTGCGTAGCATTGCGGATACACAGAAACCCGTTCCACCACAACATGGTACTTTATCTTGTTGTAACGGAATGTAATTTCCTGGTCCCGCAACAGATACCGGATAAAACTGTCCTTTTCCTCTCCAAAGCGGGTAAGAGGAAGCCCTGCTGCTAAAAGAACCCTTGCGTTTCTCTGATGCCTTTTCTCCAGTTCCTTTGCCAATGCCGCCAGTGTCAGAAGATAATAATTATCATCCTGTACCTTATCTCTCTTTACATCTAACCGCTTACCGCCAATCTTATAAAATTTTCCCTCCCACTCCAGCACATCCTCATAAAGTGCCGGTTCTGTGGTAATCTCCTTTACCCCGGATGTGAATAAATGGCTGGCTGTTTTCATATTTGCCCAACCGTGGTCGATTCCGATTACTATTGTGCTTTTATCCATGCTTCACTGCCTCCTTTTCCAATCAGTTATATTTGACACGCTTATCTCTTCAAAAAACAAAAGGACTAAATCAGCCATAGGAAATCCCTTTCCCATGTGGCAAATTTAGTCCTTATCTACATACTACAATATAAAGTTACAATTTTTCCTAAGTAACAAGCCTCCTCTCTTTAGCCGCACAATACCACTCCAAGCAGCTACCTTGAATGTATTATGCAAAAAACGAAGATATTTGGTTCCAACAGCGCTGCCTTATTCCAAAATCTCATTTACGAGTAATTAAAAATAAGGACTAAATCAGTTGCAACCCCTTGATTTTACTGGGTTTCTTCTAACTTGTCCTTATTATATCAGATGCACCCAAAATCACAGTGTCATACTGTTCAAAATTCTCCACATGACTGGATAACTCAGGTCTAAAATCCTTTTCCTGCTCCTCTGCCGCCTGATCCACCAGCGTATCATGTTCCAGCGGATAGGCATCCTTTGTCTCAATCCGGAACAGATCGCCTCCCACTGTTTCCTGCCATGTTCCTACTACTGTTATTTCCTGACGATTTATCTGTATTCCCACAGCCCGACAGAGTAACTACCAGCATAATACTAAGAAAAACCATTGCCCATTTTCTCATATCCAACGCTCCTTTCCGTATGCCATTGTAATCTTTTTACTTAAATATAAACGAACCGAGACCTCTACAGAAGTCTAGATTCGTTTTTCAGTCTTAACCCAAAAGTTATAACTATCAGTTATCTCTTCTTTTACCCATTCTGTTTTAACCTCTTACACGTCACCATATACATGCCAGACGTAGCCGGAAGCATAATCAGTTCTATGACCAGCTGGGTCCATATCATACCATAAAGACCAAATATTCTGTTCATAAGAATCAGCAGGGGAATATTTAACAATCCCTGTCTGCATACTGTCAGCACTGCTGCCTGAAATCCTTTTCCCATTGCCTGCAATGTATAAATAATCAATGCATTAACCGATGTAAAAGGAACCGCCAGACAGGCAATTCTCAAAAATGTTGTTCCCAGCATACTGGTCTGACCATCCCGAATAAACGCCTGCATCAGCCAGGGTGCAAATCCCACAAAACAGGCAACAAAACCAAAAGCGATAAAAAGAGCTGTCTTCCATGAGAAAACAGAAACCTCTCTCATCCTCTGATAGTTTTTGGAAGCATAATTATATCCTACCAAAGGCATAAATCCTTGACAAAGCCCCATACTGATTCCCAGCGGGAACATATCAATCTTTTTCACGATTCCATATGCCGCAATCGGGATATCTCCATACCCGGATGCCAGTTTTACAATTGTCATGTTAGACAAGGTTGCCAGCCCGGATGTAAGCGCCGAGGAAATTCCCACCGAAAAAACCTGCCCTGCATACTGCAGCCGAAAATGACGAAGGGATAAAGATAATGCCGTTCCTTCTTTTAATTTCCCAAAACGATATAAAAAGAACAACATGGAAACCAGATTTGACAGCGCAGTAGCCACTGCTGCACCTGCAAAGCCCATATGTAATCCATAAATAAAAATGGGATCAAGAAGCATATTCAATACGCCGCCCAGCATAATTCCTGTGCTTGCTAATCTGGCATGTCCCTCGCTCCGCAAAAAATGAGCCAGTGTCATGCTCATCATAGTAGGTATTACGCCCAAAACCACAACCCATATAAGGTACGTTCTGGCAAATAAAAAATTCTCCTCACTGGCTCCCAAAAATTTTAATAGCGGCACATGGAAACACAAGGAAAGCAGAGAAAATACAAAAGTTACCACAATTCCACCATAAAAACAAAACGAAGATATATATTTCACTTCATCCTTCCGTTTTGCTCCCAACAGACGGGATACCAGACTGCTTCCTCCAATTCCAAATAAGTTTCCCAACGCCGTCAGCAGTGTAAACCATGGATAAACCAAAGTAGCAGCCGCTACCATGTAAGGAAAAGTTCCTGTTCTGTGACTTCCCTCATAATTGTGTGTCACTTCTTTCCAGCAGAAATACATTTCGTCACGGTTCACATCAAATCACTCCCAGCATTCTACCAAAATTTGAAGAATTTCTTCTCTTGTAAACTTTTTGCAGCATCCTGCCGTAAGATTGCAAGTATCTGCCACTTTCTGTAATACACTCTGATCCGTAAGCCCCATTTCCGTAAAGGTAGATGGCAAGCCAATCTCCTTCACAAAGTCCGCCAACGCCTGAACGCCTGCCTCTGCCAGTTCCTCCTGTGTCTTTCCCTCTGCTGGAACCTCCCATACCTTCTCTGCCAAACGAGCAAACTGTTTTACACCATCTTTATACATATGGCGGTAGAGAACCGGATGGATGACTGCCAGTCCCTGACCATGGTTACAGTCTGTGTAAGCTCCCAGTTGATGCTCAATCTGGTGTGCCTGAAAATCCGTTACCTTGCCAATTTTCAAAATACCGTTTTCTGCCATGGCAGATGCCCACATCAGCTCCGTTCTCGCCTCCTTGTTATTCATATCTTTCAGAAGCACACGGATATTGCGGATAACATTACGCATCACTGCCTCTCCGATTTCATCTGAAAGATTGATATCACGCGGTGAACCAAGATACGTCTCCATACTATGGCTTAAGGTATCAAAGGCCCCAGAAATGACCTGCTTTGCTGGAAGCGACATAGTATAGCCCACGTCCAGTATGGCAAAGTTTGCATGGGCTCCCAGCACTCCCGCTTTTTGATTGGTGTCCTCGTTGGTAATAACTGCACCGTTATTCATCTCTGCCCCGGTTCCGGAAGCAGTAACGACTGCACCCATCGGCAGATATTCTGTTGGGTATACATGATCCTCGAATTCCATTTTCCAGATATCCTTCTCTGTTACCGCCTGCGCTGCTATAATCTTACAGCAGTCGATCACCGAACCACCGCCCAAGGCAAGAATGAAACTGACGCCCTTTTCTCTGGCAAGAGCCGCTCCCTCCTGCACTTTCTTATAAGTTGGATTTGGCATAATCCCCGAAAAATCTACAATGTCTTTTCCAGCCTCTTTCAAATAACGACTGATTTCATCATAGACGCCATTTTTCTTTACCGAACCTCCGCCATAGGCAAGCATAATTGTTTTTCCAGTCCCTGCAAGTTCTTTCTGCAATGCCTTTTTTGCTGCACCATCTCCAAAATATACCTTTGTCGGGTAAGAATACATAAAATCTTTCATGGTATGAATCTCCTCTTCTTTTTAATTTTTCTTTATTTGCGAACCACCAAATACATCGGACATTTCCATGGTATCAAGTGCTTCATCCAATGACTTTACTTCCTCTGCGGTCAGTACCACATTCGCCGCATCTGCATTTTCCTGCATACGTTCCACTTTCCTGCTGCCGGGTATCGGCACCAGATACGGCTTCTTGCATAACATCCAAGCAAGGGAAATCTGTGCCGAAGTCGCATCCTTTTCCTTTGCCATTCTGTGAAGCAATGCAAGCAGTTCCTGATTCTGATCCACTCCCTCACCGGTAAATTGCGGCATAATACTGCGGTAATCCGAAACACCATCAAACTGGCTGTTGCTGTTATACTTTGCCGATAAGAAGCCATTAGCCAACGGCGAAAATGCCACATAGCCAATCCCAAGTTCTTCCAGTACCGGAAATAAACTCTCATGCCACCTTGCCATCATGGAATAACGGTTCTGTATCGCCGTTACTGGGCAGACCGCATGGGCATGCCGAATGGTGTCTTCATCTGCTTCCGAAAGTCCCCAATGGGTAATTTTTCCTTCCTGTATCAGTTCTGCCATAACTCCCGCTACTTCTGCGGCAGGAATGTTCGGATCAATACGATGCTGATAGTATAAATCAATATGGTCGGTATCCAGCCTTTTCAGGGATGCCTCTACCGAAGCCCGAATCACTTCCGGACGGGAATCCGGCACCAACGGCTTATTTACCGCTGTACTTTCCATATCAAAATGAATACCGAACTTCGTGGCAATCACCACTTTGTTCCGGCAGCCTTTCAGAGCCTTTCCCACTAATACCTCATTTTGGTGAGGATCTTCTGGTGTACCATAGACCTCCGCCGTATCAAAAAAGGTATAGCCCATTTCCACTGCCTGCTGCAGCCTGTAAATGGCTTCCTTTTGTTCTGTCGGCGCCCCATAGGCATGTGAAAAACCCATGCAGCCAAGACCCACCGCTGATACTTTTAGATTTCCTCCTAATATTCTCTCCTGCATTTATATCCACTCCTTAATTTCTGATATATTTATCATAAACACCTTTGGACGATATAAGAAGTTTCACTTTGTTTACCAGTATATACCCATAAGTTCTAACTAAATTCATTTCATACCGCACTCCTGTATAAATAATCCCATTTAATCCTGCATTGTCTTCTGCACTGCAGAAAGAAAACGCTGTACTATATTTGATGGATTGGGCGAGTGAAGGAGACCATATGGTATAGTATGCTCCCATTCTACAGGAATAATTTTTAACAACGGATGTACATTCGTCCATGCTTTTGTTGCCATCAAGATATTATTGCTGTTTTCACATCGGTTAAATGTCTCTACATTATAAAAATCAAAATCCACAATATTGATTCCATTATGGTTCTTCCAGATATCATCCCTGAGTTGATCCACATAATGGCTCCAGCCACGGTGCATTAGCATAAGGTTTTCCCCATACAGATCCTCAATCACAAGTCTATTTTTTGCTGCAAGACGGTGATGAATCGAAACGGCACAACAAATCGGCTCCCTTGATATCTCAAATCCTGAACACTTTCGCAAATCAAGCATTGTTTCATCAAAAACTCCAGCCACCACATCAATATTCTGTCCCAGATTCGCTAAAATCTCTCTTGCATTCTCCGGCGTGTTATCAAAAGGTACCAGCTGAAATTTAATTTCTGGACTATGTTCATGAATTTTAGGCCACAACTCCACAAGAATCTGTGCCGGTGTCATAGGTGAAGTACCAATGCGAAGAATCGCCTCATCTTCCTGCATGGCATTCTTTGCCCGTATCACAGAATTCCTGCAATATTCAATAATATACTTTGCATCCTGATAAAGAGAAATACCTGCTTTTGTCAAATGTAGTCCACGGTGTGTTCGTTCAAACAATTTAACTCCAAGCCCATCCTCAAGCAGATTAATCTGTTTAATTACTGCTGTAGGTGTAATATACAACTTCTCCGCTGCCTTATTAAAACTCCCTGCATCTGCCACATGGATAAATGTTTTAAGCTGTGGATTGTACATAAAATCACCACCTTTATTTGTCGTTCTATCTTTTCTTTTAATTATAACATTTGCAAGCCAAAAAGGCATCAAAAAAATAAATAAATGCAAGGACATATGCCAGATTTAGGTATAATAATGAAATTGAAGAAACTTTTATCCTTATTCGCTATTTTCTTTAAATTTTGTTATAATAGAATAATTCACTACTTGATATTATAGGAAGGAGACAACCCATATGAAAAGAAAAAATAAAATCTATCTTTGCATAACAATACTCCTGATAGTTATTTATATTTTATTACTTACACTTCTGTATTTATCTGAATACAATGATAGCAATGCAACCATTCGTTCATTTAGTGACGCATTCTGGTATTCTTTGGTTACATTTACTACTGTTGGCTATGGTGACTTAACACCAGTAACACCTCTTGGTCATGCAATAGGAATTATTTTTCTGTTATTGTCTGCTGGAATTATGGTGACATTATTCGGTGCTGTTGTATCTTTTGTCACTAGTGAAGGACTTCCATTATTTTTGCTTGGTTTTAAACGTAAAAAGAACTGGTACTATTTTGCAGACTATGGCATAGAATCCAATACCCTAGCTAAAAATGTGTATAAAGAAACTCCTGACACAGTTATTATTTTTGGTGAGAAAAAAAATGAACAAATGGAATATCCAGACTATCCTTGTCTATTTATTAATGTTTCACCAGCCAGAATTGTAGAACATAAAAAAAATATTGGTACAAAATGCAAAATTTTTTTTATGAAAGAAAATGACATAGATGTCAATATCCGTGCTGCTGGTTTACATAAATTACCAGTAGAAGCATATGCAAGAACAACTAGCAGGCAGGATTATCTTTCAGGAAATATTAAATTCTTCCACAGTTATGACTGCTGTGCCAGACAGTATTGGCGTTCCAAACCTTTGTGCAGTTATGAAAATATAATTGTTATTATTGGTTTTGAGAATTATGGACGATGTATTCTTGAACGAGCAATACTGACAAATATTATCTCTATAAACCAACACGTAGCTTATCATATTTTTGGAAATTCAAAAGAATTTCTCGCTATGCACACTCACCTTGATGAAACATTTTCTCTAGGTGATCAATCCAAAACAACAGATGCTTTAATTTTTCATGATGATTGTTGGACAATACACCATACACTTATGGAACAGGCTGACCGTATTATTATCTGTAATGACAACGAGCCAGAAGGATGGGATATATTTCGACAGTTGACTAAATATTATAAAATTAAAGGACACATTCATCTGCGAAGTAACTGGAAGACACCTGGAGTCTCTTATTTTGGAACAAATGAAGAGATATATACGCCAAATCAGATTATGAGAACCACATTAAATAAAGCTGCTATCACAATTAACGAAATATTTTGTCAGTCCGTTTCATACCCTACACTTACTTGGGATGAACTAGATGATTTTCATAGAGAATCTAAAATATCTGCCGCTGACCACCTTTTGATGAAAATTCGTATTCTTCTAAAAGATGAAACAATTACAGATTTTACTCCTGAACTAGCTAAAAAAGCATATAAAGAATATTGTGAAACAAAAAAACGGACATCTGTTGAAGATATGTACCGCCAGATAGACCATATGCGTTGGCTGCGTTTTTACACATTTTATAACTGGAGCTATGGCATTATACGTGATGATACTGAAAGGCAACATCCAATGCTGTGCCCATATAAAGAACTGACCTTAGCACAAAAACAAGAACGTGATGCAGCATGGGAACTTTTAGATAGGTTGAATTAAAAAATGAGGATGTTTTTGCATCTTCATTTTTTTACCTGAAATATTATCATAATAATCTGTAACTTTCATATATTTTATTAATTTTACATCTTATATTGCAGAAAGGCACAGTTTATATATGAAACTTTTCCAGAGCAAACTTATTAAGGGAACTATAATCTTGACTGTTGCTGGTATTATAACACGTATCATCGGATTTTTTTACAGAATATTTCTTGCAGATGTACTTGGTTCTAAAATGCTTGGCATCTATCAGCTTATATTTCCTATATATGGCATATGTTTTACCATATATGGTGCTGGCATACAAACAGCAATTTCCCAACTTATAGGAATGGCGACATCAAAGAAGAAAACAGGCAATACATCGCTAATAAAAATATTAATTGCTGGCATAACACTTTCACTAAGTCTTGCATTTCTGCTTTCTGTCCTAGTTTATTCTAATTCTGAATGGATAGCTGAAAAAATTATACTTGAAAAATCATGTGCCCCATACTTAAAAATCATGTCTGTGCTGTTTCCTTTCTGTAGTATTTCAGCATGTATTTCAGGCTATTATTATGGAATACAAAATGCCTCTGTTCCTGCAAGTTCGCAGATTATTGAACAGCTTTCAAGAGTGATTTTTGTTTTTCTTATGTGTTCATTCACAGGTTCTAGCGAAGAAAGCAATGCGGCTATTGCTGTGTGGGGACTTGTTGTTGGCGAAATTGGAGGTTTTTTATTTAGCGTAATCAGACTTTTTATGTCACTTAGCTTTACAAAAAAAGCCAATACCATAAAAAAAGGACGACACCCTATTTTTAAAACACTTCTTGTACTCTTTGCAACACTTACTACCACTAAACTTATAGTATCATTACTTCACAGTGCTGAAGCTATATTTATTCCTGCTGCTTTACAGAAATTTGGGTGCAGTCAATCAGATGCATTAAGCATATATGGCATATTGTCAGGTATGGCTATGCCGTTTATACTTTTTCCATCAGCTATAAGCAATGCTTTTGCAGTTATGCTGCTGCCATCTATCGCACAGGCACAAGCAGAAAATGACACAAATAAAATAAGCTTATCTGTAACATTTGCTACAAAATACAATTTACTTATCGGCTGGTTATGCATATGTATATTTATAATTTATGGAAATGATATTGGAATGTTATTCTTTCACAATGAAACAGCAGGCTCATTTATAGTTATTCTTTCATGGCTTTGCCCATTTCTATACATTTCAACTGCATTTACAAGTATAATCAACGGAATGGGACATACACAACTAACATTTTTTATAACTGTTTTAAGTCTAGTAATAAAAATTTATTTTCTAATAGTTCTTGTGCCCATACACGGCATAAAAGCATACCTTACTGGTATGCTTATTAGCCAAACCATAATGACTGTAATGGAAGGAGTTTATCTTAGAAAATATATAATACCTGACAGTCTGCACTGGATTATACTGCCATGCTTTTTCTTGCTGCTGATAGGAACTGTATCTGATAAAATCTATAATACAGTACTAAAAGTTATCCCAAGTGCTGCAAAGCTTCCCGCACTTTTTATAACATGTATTATTATACTTGTTTGTTACATAATATTTTTATTTATTTCTAAATGTATAACAAAATCTGAATTAACAAAGTAAAATCAACTGGAACTTTTTTTACAAAGTGCCTTGTTTTATTCAGTGTAAATAAAATTTTTATGTACTAGAATAAAGATAATACCTGTGCTATAATAAATAAGAAAGAAGTTACAAATATATGATACAGAAGCAAGGAAAGAAAACTGTTGAGATAATGTATTACAGGAAACAATCAAGAAAGGATATAGCTATGTTAGAATTTTTAATGAAGCCACGCATTGATTTTGCATTTAAAGAAATAATGATGAATGAAAATGCAAGAACTGGTTTTTTATCAGCCGTTTTAAAGATAAAACCAGAGGATATTAAAAAAACTACAATTTTAAATACTTATCTGAGAAAAGAACACGAAGAAGACAAGCAGGGTATTTTGGATGTAAGGATTTTGTTAAATGATGACACTGAAATTGACATTGAAATACAGCTTGCAGAATTAAAGGTATGGGCAGACCGTTCACTGTTTTACATTTCCAAGATGTATACAGAACAAATCCAAGAAGGACAAAAATATAATGTCTTCAAGAAATGTGTTAGTATAAGTATTTTGAATTTTACACTTTTTAAAGATACAGAAGCATACTATTCTTGTTTCCATATAAGAGAAGATATAAGAAATACTATTCTTACAGATAAAATGGAGTTCCATGTACTAGAACTGACAAAGCTTCCAGAAGAATTAAAAGAAAACAATGACGACTTACTTTTATGGGCGAAATTTATCAGTTCTGAACGGAAGGAGGATTTCGATATGTTAGCAGCAAAAAATCCATATATTGAGAGTGCTTATAAACAACTTCAAGTGATTAGTCAGGATAAACAAAAACGTCTTGAATACGAAGCAAGAGAAAAAGCTATCAGAGACTATAATCAGATGATGTTTGAGGCAAAAGAAAGTGGCAGGGAAGAAGGTATTGAAGAAGGTATTGAAAAAGGTATTGAAAAAGGAAAACTGGAAATTACTAAAAATCTTATTGTACTAGGTTACTCAACAGATGAGATTATCAATATAACTAAACTTACTGCCCAAGCTATTGACAGCATAAGAGAACAGTAAGTTACAAAAAATTATAAAGGTTCTTGACAAAGGATACACTTTAGATACACTTTAAATTAATAAGCTCAAAAAGAGAGAAGGACTTTAAAATGTTAGCAACGCAAAATAAACATATTGAAAGTGCTTATGAGCAACTTAAATTGATTAGCCAAGATGAGCAAAAGCATCTGGAATATGAAGCAAGAGAGAAAACCATAAGAAATTATAATCAAATGATGTTTGAAGCAGAACAGCGTGGCATGGAAAAAGGCACGGCTGAGGCATATATTAAAATGATAAAGGATGGTTTAATTTTAATAGCAGATGCAGCAAAGAAATTAGGCATAAGCGAAGAAGCATTAAAAAAAATGATGGTTTAGAATTTGTTTAATTTTAATACTACTTTTTGTTTAACTAAAAAATGTAAAATAGCAGTATGTTAGATAATATATAGTAAATGTTGTCATGGAAAAACAATAGCTTTACCAAAAACTATTCATAGAGAATGTCTTTTAGAGAGGCGGCAATCAAAAATCAAGTTCACAAAAAATAATAGAAGAAATATACAAAAAGACATTATATTGCCATTTTTTTGTTTTATACTTTAGTATTAGGAAAAGTATATGTGTCAGTGTATAGTAGTGGGAATTGCTGGTTTTGTAAAAGATACTAAGCCTTAATTTACTATATTATGTAAGAATATATAGTTATTTGTATATGTAATACCAAGTCCTTGGCTTTAAGGCAATGGCATACAAATAGATTTTACTCTGAATTACCCTAACCAGCAAGGGGCTTTAAAAAGCATTGTGCTGGCATAATTTAAAGAAAGGAGGATGCAGGGATTAATTATGCTGCCTAAAGGCAGAGAGTCCTTGCTAATTAATTATGAAGAAATTCTCAGGAATTAATAAAAAGTGGAAATGGATGGTATTTTTAACATCAGTGTTTTTAATTGTGTTTACGGCTGCGTATTCATTTGTGCAGAGGGATAAGGCATATGCGGCTGGTTCTTATATCATAAGAGATAGAGATAATAATGATATAGAAAATTCTTCTTATGTACTAAGAAGAGTTACTGATACATTTACTATTTTTGCTCAAGATGGGTCTGATAGTATCAAGGATGTGACATGGCATAGCTCAAATAAAGATGTTTTAGTTTTTAAAGAATCAGATACTGCTTCTGAAGAATTAACTAAAAATGGTACATCAGTAAATGTATATGTAAAGAATATTGGTCAAGTAGGTTTAACTGTTGAGTTTACAAATGGAACTGAAAGGATGTCTAAAAATATTACTCTTACAGTTGCATTTTCAATTAATGAATTTGTTGGCACTGGAACTGGCACCGAAACGGGAACTGATGGTGGTAACTACGGTGTAACAATGTCTAAAATATTTGATACAGATGTTAGAAAAGCACTTATTATGCAGAAACCTAGTTCATGGATTGACCTTGGTAAAAGTGCACTTAAGCAGCCAAGTTACCTGAATTTAAACTACGGTTCTGCCAGACAGGAACCTGGTTCTACAGCAAGAGTAATATGGGAGTCTTCAAACAAGGATGTTGTTGATGTTAATAATTCAGCGGGTAGGATAACGGCGATGGGAGCGGGTTCTGCAACGTTGACAGTTACATATCATGAGGGCAATTATGATTATACAGATTCAATACTAGTTTATGTAAGACCTGAGATTAAACATAATGGTATACCATATAATAATGACGAAGGAACTACTCCAGTTACAATAACAAATGGTGACAAACTAGAAACATCAGTTAAATTTGACAATAATCCTCTTGAATCTATTTCTGATAAGATTGATTGGGTAATTGCAAGAAGTGCAGTTGATGATAACGGCAACCAAAGTACAGTACTTGTAAGAGATTCTAAAAATAATGGTGAGTATAAAGATGAGGCAAACCTTGTATGGATTCCAGCAGACAACAGTTACAAACTTGAAGCCCGAGCTGGTGTATACACTATACAATTTTATGTGCATGGTACATATGCAGGATTTGAAGAGGCAAAGACAAATATACCAGGATGCCGACCTGTATCAATCAGCAACCAAGTAATGGTACCTAGTGAATTTATAAATAAAACTATACCTTTAAATGTTGGCGGTCAATATAAGTTGCCAAAGGGACTTAATATATCAGATTCTGCTTTTGACCTAGGTTGTTTTGTTATTACTCCTGATACTGCGAGTGTGACATCAGGTAGCTCTATAGATGCTAATGATTATATAACATGGGATCCTGAAAAATATATTATTACCGCAAATAAAATTGGTTCTGTTACAGTTACAGTGCAAGCTACAGAGATGTGTGATGAAATGCATATACCAGGTGCAAAGAAAAATATAAACTCTGGAGATATAATAGTATTAACAATTAATATATCAGATTCTTTTGTACTCAATATTTCACAGATGACTATGTCAGTTGGTGAGACGCAGATTTTATATGGTATACTTGGCTCAGGTACAATTATACTCCCAGAGGAGTGTGAATGGAGTACAGATGATGATAGAAATAGTTTTATTAAGATTCAAACAAATGGTGCTAATGAAACAGATGGTACACAGGCAACTATAACTGCATCGAGGGCGACACCAGTAAACAGTCCAGTAACTGTTACTCTTAGATGGACATCATCGGATGGTATAACGCTTGCGGCAAATTGTACAATAACAGTAGCGGCATCTACGAATAGTTTTCATATAAAACCTACTACACTTGTTATGAATGTTGGTGAGACTCAGACTATTACAACTGACCTTACGGCGGCGTATAAATTAACATGGCTTTCTTCTGATACATCTGTTGCTACAGTAGTTGATTCATCAGGAGCTACACCAGCTGCACAGGTTACAGCAAAAAAACCTGGCAATATAGTTCTTACAGCTGTTAATCCTGTTAATAGCGCATATTCAACGTGTTTGCTTACTATAGTTCAGCCTGTCACGTCTCTTGAAATAGGAATAGCTGGCAAGTCGATTGGCAAGACTTATGAAACAGAGATTTCACAAGGCTTTGTATTTATGGAAGCTTTGTATAAACCTAATAATGCTACAGAGAAAGATTTCAAATGGGAATCAGATGATACAACGGTTGCAACTGTTGACGAAACAGGCAAGGTTACTCTTTTAAAAGATGGAGTTACGAATATTTCGTGTGCGGCTGAAAAGGTTACGGCATTTTGTAGACTTACGGTAAATCCTGTAAAAGTCGAACCCCCAGTGGTTAAACCTCTGACCTCTATTAAGCCTGATGCAACAGAGCTTAATATGATTAAGGGTGATACACACACAATTAATCTTACATTAGAGCCAAGGGATGCGACTGATACAAACGTTACATGGACTTCGCTTGATGAAAAGGTTGTAAAGGTTGATGCTACTGGCAAGGTTACTGCTGCTGGTGTAGGCTCTACTAGTATTATTATTGAAGCAGCGCTTGCTAATTCAGATGGCAATAAAGCTAAGGCAACTGTTAAAATAAATGTAAGAGATAAATTACAATCCATAGCATTTGAGTCAAAAGCTACCTATATAAATGTAGGTGGTACTAAGCAGATGGAGATTATTTATAAACCTGATGAAAATGTAAATAAAGATGTGACTTTTAAATCATCAGATACATCAATATTTACAGTTGATAATAAAGGTGTTATAAAGGGTGTTGCTGTTGGTCAGGCGGTTCTTTCTTGTGAGTCTAAGGAGTTAGGTCAGGCGGGTGTGATAACGTGTATGGTGACTGTTACAGCGTCAGAGATTCCTGCTAAGGATTTTTCAGTAACTCCTGCGGCTGAAACGATATATATAGGTGCTACTTTACAGCTTACGAAGAAGTTTAATCCAGAAAATGCAACTAATCAGACTGTGACATGGAGTTCATCAGATACAAGTATTGCAACTGTTAATACAACTGGTACGGTTAAAGCTGTAAAAGAAGGAAAGGCGACTATTTCAGCCGTGTATACAGATACTAAGGATAATAAACCTCTTATCAGAACTAGTACAATTACTGTGGAGGCAGCTCCGATACCTGTTACAAGTTTTGATATAAATCCTGATACAAGTAATATTATAGTTGGTGATAAGTTTACTATTACACCTGTATTTAAACCAAATGATGCAACTAATAAAAATGTTGAGTACCAGTCACTTGATGAAGGTGTAATTAAAGTAAGTGACAAAGGTGAGGTAACAGGTGTTGGTGCAGGTGATGCAATAATACAGTGTCAGGCTGAAGATGGTGGATTTATTGCAACGTGTTTTGTTCATGTTGACAATGCAGTTGAGTTCTCATTATCTCCATCAACAAAGTCAATAGTTGTTGGCAGGACATTTAAGCTTAAGAAAGTGATTAATCCAGCAAATGCTAAGAAGGCTGCTACTTGGTCAACCTCCAATTCATCTATAGCAACTGTAGATCAGGATGGCAATGTTACAGCTAAGAGACTTGGCAAGTGTACAATTACGTGTAAACTGACAAAGTACAACCAACGTGCAAGATGTAGGGTAAAGGTTGAAAAGCTTAAATCTTCTATAGGTGTAACAAATAAGAATATAAGGATTGGCGTTGGTCAGTCATATAAACTTAAAAATACTATAACTACTAATGATACGAAAAAGCCAAAGCTTAGTTGGAAAACTGCTAATAAGCGTGTTGCTAGTGTAAATAAAAATGGCAAGATTAAGGGTAAACGTGTTGGCAAGACAAAGATAACAGTTACAACAAGTGATGGTGTAAGGGCGAAGGCTACCTGTAAGGTAAGAGTTATCCAGAGAGTTTCAAGTATTAGGCTTAATTCTGATTATGTAGAGATTTATACAGGAAAAAGTAAGAAACTAAAGGCAAAACGTAAACCATCTAATGCAACTATTAAAAAGATTAAATGGACCAGTGGCGATGAGAATATAGTAAGGGTAAGACCATCTGGTAAAATTAGAGCTGTTGCGGTAGGTAATACTTATATTACAGCTGCTGCTACAGATGGAAGTAAAAAGAAAGCAAGGTGTTATGTAAAGGTATTGGAATCAGTTCCTGCTACAAGTATTGTTGTTGCACAGTCAAAATTGACTTTGCAGAGGGGCGATTCTACTGGTCTTACATATAAAGTACTGCCAGATGGCAATACTGATAAACTGAAGTTTGCATCAGATAATAAGAGAGTAGTAACAGTTAATAAGAATGGCAGGGTGACAGCTGTTGGAACAGGTGACGCAACTGTTACAATACTTGCATCTAGTGGTGTTTCTTCAGAGGTAAATATCAATGTAGTTGCACTTAATAAATCATCAATTACTATGCGTCAGTATGATACAGAAACACTTGAAGTGCTTGGTGCATCTTCTAATGTTACATGGTATAGCTCTAATGCTAATGTAGCTACTATAGATTCTAATGGAAAGGTCAGTGGCAAGAGCATTGGAACAACGACTGTATATGCGTATATAGATGGATGCAGACTGTCTTGCACAGTAACAATAACTTCATTGTAAATAAGTATTATAATATTAAGACAGAGAGGGAAAAATTTTGCTTCTAAATCTACATGTTAAAAACTTAGCTGTTATTGATGAAATCGAGGTTGATTTTTCGGAAGGGTTTAATGTTCTTACTGGCGAAACTGGAGCTGGAAAGTCAATAATAATTGAATCTATCAATATGGCGATAGGGGGTAAAGTTTCAAAAGATATTATCAGGAAAGGAGCTGACTTTGCACTTATTGAGCTTTTGTTTTCAGTAGATACAGATGGGCAGAAGAAGTATCTTGAAGAACACGGAATAATAACTACAGATAATGAAGTGCTGATTTCTCGTAAGTTTACTAAAGGACGAGGGATAAACAGAATTAATGGTGAAAGTGTACCTGTATCGGTGCTTAGGCAGGCGGCAGCTGTTCTTATAGATGTCCATGGACAGAATGAGCAGCAGTCCCTGCTGTATAAAACGAAGCATATGGAGATAGTGGACAGATATGCTAAAGATAAGATGGCAGGGCTTGATACAAAGTATACAGAAGTATATAATAATTATAAAAAACTTATAGAGCAGCGAGATTCAGAAAATATTCCAGAGGATGAAAGACTTAGAGAAATTTCTTTTATAGAATATGAACTTAAAGAGATAGAGGACGCTGCACTTGTTCACGGTGAAGAAGAAAATCTTGAAGATGAATATAGACAGCTTGCCAATGCAGAAGCTATAGCTAGTGGGCTTGGTGAGATTTATTCTATGACAGGCTCAGATGCAAATGATACAGTATCTGAAAAACTTGCGTATTCAATAAGAATTATTGGAAAGCTTTGTGAATACGACAGCTATATAAATCAATTTGCAGAACAACTTTCTGAAATTGACAGTCTTTTAACTGATTTTAACAGGGATATAATATCCTATATAGATGGAATAGAGACAAGCAGCGGACGGCTTGAAGAAGTAGAGAAGCGACTTGATTTAGTGCGTACTATAAAGGCAAGGTTTGGCGCTACAACTAGTCTTGTCAATGAATATGCTGATAAACTCAGAGAGAAACTTGGACGCTATAAGGAATATGAATTATATAAAGAAAAATTGGCGGAAAAGATAAAGACAGAAGAAGAAAAACTAAAAAAATTATCTGCTGCAATGTCTGATATACGCAAAAAGTGTGCAAGGGTGCTTGAAAAAGAAATTACTAGTGCATTGACAGACCTTAATTTCTTACAGGTACAATTTGCTATAGAAGTGCGAAGTCTTACTGAGTATACAGCAAATGGAATTGATGAGATAGAATTTATGTTATCTGCTAATCCTGGAGAAGATTTAAAGCCTATAGGTCATGCAGCATCTGGCGGAGAGCTTTCAAGGATAATGCTTGCAATAAAAGCTGTACTTGCAGGGCATGATGAAATAAGTACACTTATATTTGACGAAATAGATACTGGAATTAGTGGCAGGACGGCGCAAAAAGTTGCAGAAAAGATGGCTCTTATAGCAGGAGGGCATCAGGTTATATGCATTTCACATCTTGCTCAGATTGCCGCTATGGCAGATGCACACTATCTAATAGAAAAGACAAGTAAAGACTCTCGCACCAGTACACAGATACGTCTTTTAAAGAATGGTGAGGAAATTAAAGAACTTGCAAGGATTCTTGGCGGTGCACAGATAACAGAAGCAGTTAATAAAAGTGCAGAAGAGATGAAAAAACTTGCCTCAGATTTGAAAAAAAACCTGTAAATTTAGGACATACTTCAAAAGAAATGCGAATATAAAAGGTACAACTGGTACATTATATAATATGTATGGTTGTATCTTTTTTATATTATATATTTCTGACAGGAGTATTTTGACATGAATAAAATTTTAATTAACACAGGTTCAAGGAAGAAATACAGAGCTGTATTAGTTGTCATGTTATGCATAAATATATTGGCGGCTATATTATATTATATCTGGTATATAGATAGAAAGATTCCTGACAGTATAATGTTAGTGGAAAACAGAGAAGAGAAGCTGGAGTTTAATGTACCACTGGAGGGAGAGATAGATGGAGCAGTTGATGCAATAAGTATAAAAAATTCTGACAGTAAGCAAAATTATACTACACATTTTAATCTTAATAAAACTGTCACAATGAAAGCTGCCAATACAGGAAGTTATAAAGCAAGCCTTAAATTATTTGGTCTATTTCATTATAAGAATATACAGATAGATGTTATAAGAGAACAGAAAGTTATGCCATCAGGCAGGGCTGTAGGGTTGTATATTAATTCAGATGGCATTATGGTACTTGGCACATCTGAGATTGTGGGCAAAGATGGCAGAGGGTATGAACCAGCAGCCAATATACTTAAAGCTGGGGATTATATCTATAGGATAAATGACAAAGCTGTGGATGATATAGACAGTGTTATAGAAGCTTTGCAGGAGAATGAAACTGGTAAGGTGACAGTTTATTTAAAAAGAAATGGCAATAATTTAAAGGTAAAAATTGATCCAGTTCTTGCAGCAGATGGAGAATATAAGATTGGAGTATGGCTTCGTGAAGATACAGAGGGAATAGGTACTATAACATATATTACAGAAGATAATAAATATGCAGCATTAGGTCATGGAATAACGGACATAGATACAGGACTTCTTATAAATATAAAAAATGGTGGCGTTTATCCTGCAAAGGTAAATCAAGTGATACGTGGGCAAGCAGGTACACCTGGGGAGATAATAGGCTCTGTAAAACTTGGCAAGACGTTTTGCCTTGGTACAATAAACAATAATACTAATTATGGCATATCAGGGGAAATATTTGACAATAATTATGGATATGAAAGTGATAAGGCTATTCCAGCTGCTATGAAACAGGAAGTTTCTAAGGGTAAGGCTATAGTAAGATGTCAGCTTGGCACAGACATACAAGATTATGAAGTGGAAATAGAGAAGATAAATATTAATTCAGAGGAAAATAAAGGTATGGTAATAAAAGTTACAGATAAGAGACTTCTTGATAAAGCAGGAGGTATTGTACAGGGAATGAGCGGTTCTCCTATTATGCAGAATAATAAAATTATTGGTGCAGTAACGCATGTATTTGTAAATGATTCGACAAGAGGCTATGGAATATTTATAGAAGATATGCTTTCTGAGTAAGTCGCATTATGTATAGGTATATTGTAATAATTTGTCATAACTTGGAAACATATGTAATTTGCTCAAGACATCTTAAACATTAAGTCGAAAAGTAACATTTTTTTGGTATTGCGGCAATATATTTATGTATATATGATTTTAGTATAACCCCGTATTATAAAAAGAATATGCCAGAAGGCAGGAAGGGAAATATGATGCAAAACATCAAAGTGTTATTAGTGGATGATAACAAAAGAATTGTTAATTTACTTAAAGAAGCCCTTACTAAAGAATCAGATATGGAGGTTGTAGGAACAGCCGCAGACGGCGAGGAAGCACTTAGGCTAATTAAACTTTACAAACCAGATGTTGTTTTACTTGATTTGATTATGCCTAAAATAGATGGGCTTGGCGTTATGGAAAAGCTGAAAAACAGTTCTGGGCATACACCTAAATTTATAGTAGTTTCTGCTGTCAGTCAAGAGAGTGTAACAGAAAATGCATTTGAACTTGGCGCAGCATACTATATACTTAAGCCTTTTGATACGCATATGGTTGTAAATAGAACAAGAGCGGTAGCTATTTATGATGAACGGGATAATCGAGTAATAAATACAGTATTTATGAACCAACAAAATGCCAGAAAGAAAATAGATAACCTTGAAGCAGATGTTACAAATATAATACATGAAATTGGAGTACCAGCTCACATTAAAGGTTACCAATACCTAAGAGATGCTATTATTATGTCTGTAAATGATAACGATATGTTAGGCTCAATAACCAAGAGACTTTATCCTACTATTGCCAAGAATCACAAAACTACATCAAGTCGTGTAGAACGTGCTATAAGACATGCGATAGAAGTGGCATGGAGTCGTGGAAAAATGGATACCATAGAAGAATTGTTTGGTTATACTGTTAATTCAGGTAAAGGAAAGCCTACTAATTCAGAATTTGTAGCACTTATTGCCGATAAAATAAGATTGGAATATAAAATGAGAGCATAATAAAGATAATGTACATTATTTTATGGACAAAAACTCTTTTCAGTATGGAATATTTAGGGTATAATAGATATGCGACCTGAAAAGAAGGAGGTATTTTATGAAGAAAGTATTATTTATAGCATCCGAAGTTGTACCATTTATAAAAACAGGTGGTCTTGCGGATGTTGCTGGCTCTTTACCAAAGTATTTTGATAAAGAGGAGTTTGACGTAAGGGTCATGTTGCCAAAGTATGCATGTATTCCAGATGAATGGAAACAGCAAATGCAGTATAACACACATTTTTATATTGACCTTGCATGGCGCAAGCAGTATGTAGGGATTCTGGAGATGGAATATGAAGGCATTAAATTCTATTTCGTAGATAATGAGTTTTACTTTGCAGGAGATAAACCTTATGGTTATATACATGAGGATATTGAAAAGTTTGCATTCTTCTGTAAAGCATCTCTGTCTGCACTTCCAAGCCTTGATTTTAGACCAGATATCATACATTGTCACGACTGGCAGACTGGTCTTGTGCCTGTATATCTGCATGATATGTTTATGGAAAACAATTTTTATCACGGAATTAAGACAATTATGACCATACATAACCTTAAGTTCCAAGGAATATGGAATTTACAGAAAGTTAAGGATATTACTGGCTTGAACAGTTCATTTTTTACATCTGACAAGCTGGAGGCGTATGGTGATGCAAACTATCTTAAAGGTGGTATAGTTTATGCAGATATGGTAACTACAGTTAGTGATTCATATGCGGAAGAGATTAAGCTGCCATTTTATGGTGAAAAACTTGATGGGCTTATGCGTGCACGCAGTAACTGCCTTACAGGTATTGTAAACGGACTTGATTATAATGAATGGAATCCAGAGACAGATAATCTTATCTATGCTAATTACAATGCTAAAACTTTCCGCAAAGAAAAGGTTAAGAATAAGAAAGGACTTCAGAAAGAGCTTGGGCTTGCTCAGGACGACAAGAAATTTATGCTTGGTATAGTATCAAGACTTACTGACCAGAAAGGACTTGACCTTGTTGATTATGTTATTGAAGAAGTTTGTGCTGAAGATACACAGCTTGTAGTTCTTGGCACAGGTGAAGAAAAGTATGAACATCTTTTTAGGCACTTTGAGTGGAAATACCATGATAGGGTATCAGCTAATATTTATTATTCAAATGAGCGTTCTCACAAAATTTATGCAGCATGTGATGCATTTCTTATGCCATCACTATTTGAACCATGCGGTTTAAGCCAGCTTATGAGCCTTAGATATGGAACTATTCCTATTGTAAGAGAGACAGGCGGACTTAAAGACACCGTAGAGCCATATAACGAGTATGAAAATACAGGAACGGGCTTTTCATTTGCCAATTATAACGCCCATGAAATGCTTAATACTATACGTTATGCAAAAGACGTATACTATAACAGAAGGCGTGAATGGAATAAAATAATAGATAGGGCAATGGCAATGGACTTTTCATGGAATAACTCAGCAAAAAGATATGCTGAATTGTACAGAAGATTATAAGAAAAGGCTAAAGCAAAAATAATTAATATTTACAGCCATGTTACAGATATTCGATACGTGGCTGTAAATAAATTTGCTTGATTTTCAATAATAAAATTTTTTTTAAATTTGTAAAAAAATACTTGATTTTTTTAATATAGTATAGTATACTCTTCTTTGTTCGGTACTTATATTAGTATCGAAGATATTATGTGCGCATAGCTCAGCTGGATAGAGCGTCTGACTACGGATCAGAAGGTCGGGAGTTCGAATCTTCTTGCGCACGTTTCAAAACCTTTTCGTACAGAGTGCGGGAAGGTTTTTTAACTTGTAGGACTGGTTTCCTTCAAGGTAATTTCCTGACATTCAATGCTTTAGGAGGGCATCTATGTTCCAGACAGAGATTTTAAAAGAGATAGCTAAAAGTTCTGAAATAAAAAAAGATGAACCAATGTCGTTGCATACTACATTTCATATAGGTGGACCAGCAGATATATTTATTGAAACAAATGATATAAAAGACTTTACAAATATTATAAGATATCTTCAAAATGAAAATTGCAGGTATTTTGTAATGGGTAATGGAAGTAATCTTCTTGTAGATGATAAAGGTTATAGGGGGGTGGTTGTTTCTACAAGAGGTAAAAACAGTGATAAGCATTTAATTAAGGACAGCTATGTAACTTTGCTTGACGATGTTTGTATCTATAACAAAGGAAATAACATGCAAGCAGAAATTTTTGTGGAAAAGGGATATTTAGATAGTGCAGAAATATTAAAGTCTAAAAACCTTGTACATGCTGGCAGTGGAATTTTACTTTCAAAGCTTGCATCTGTTATTGCTGACAGTGGATTTGCTGGTTTTGAATTTGCAAGTGGAATACCTGGGACGCTTGGTGGTGCAGTTGCTATGAATGCAGGTGCATATGGCGGTGAGATAAAAGATGTTATAGAAAGTGTGCGTGTTATAGTAAATGGCGATATCAGGGTTTTAAAGAAAGATGAACTTGATTTGTCTTATAGAAATAGTATTATACAGAGAGAACATATGATAGTTTTAGATGCATTGTTTGCTTTTGACAATGGAGATAAAGATGAAATTTTGACAAAGATTAAAGAACTAAATAATAAGAGAAAGAGTAAACAGCCGTTGGAATATGCAAGTGCAGGCAGCACATTTAAACGTCCAGAGGGGTATTTTGCAGGAAAACTTATACAAGACGCAGGACTTAAAGGCTACAGATGTGGTGATGTGATGGTATCTGAGAAGCACAGTGGTTTTGTTGTCAATGTAGGGAATGGAACATTTGAAGAGGCAATGAATGTTATTAACCATGTAAAAGAAGAAGTCAGAAAACATTTTGGAATTAAGATGGAGCTTGAGGTTAAAGTCTTATCCTAATTAAGCTGCAAATAGAAACATATTGGAATGTAAAGGATTAAGGAAGGCAGGTTATTTGTATGAGACTTGTAATTGTTACTGGAATGAGCGGCGCTGGTCGCAGCTCTGTTATGAAAATGCTTGAAGATATGGGATTTTTTTGTGTTGATAATCTTCCAGTACGTCTTATACCTAAGCTTACAAAGATTACACTTGAAGAGGGTTCTACTATAGATAGATTAGCGATTGGAATTGACATAAGAAATTTACAGGGACTTTCAGAATCGGGTGAGATACTGGATGAAATGAAATCCACTGGCTATAGATATGAGATAATGTTTCTTGAAGCAGAAGATGATGTACTTATAAAAAGGTACAAAGAGACACGCCGTAATCATCCATTGGCATTACAGGGCAGGGTTGATAAAGCTATTGAGGCAGAGAGGTGTGAACTTGCATTTCTTAAAAAACGTGCGGACTATATTTTAGATACCAGTCATATGCTTATAAGAGATTTAAAAAAGGAAGTTGATAAAATATTCTTAGATGATGGAGAATATGAAAATTTCTTTATAACTATATTATCATTTGGCTTTAAATATGGTATACCTACAGATTCTGACCTTGTATTTGATGTGCGTTTTCTTCCAAATCCATTTTATGTGCCAGAGCTAAAAAAACTTACTGGCAATGACAGAGAGGTTTATGATTATGTTATGGATTCAGAAGATGCAAAATTATTTGAAAATAAATTATATGAAATGATAAAATTTCTTATCCCAAATTATATTACAGAAGGTAAAAATCAGCTTGTTATAAGCGTTGGCTGTACAGGTGGAAAACACAGGTCAGTAACTATTGCCAATGCTCTTGCAAAGGAAAT
Organism: Lachnoclostridium sp. UBA3320; assembly: GCA_002361175.1. GTDB lineage: Bacteria > Bacillota > Clostridia > Lachnospirales > Lachnospiraceae > Butyribacter. The sequence continues at coordinate 27,750 of DESG01000143.1, forward strand.
GAAGAAATTACCATATGGCGTTAAGGTTGAACACCGAGATATAAATAAATAAGTATTATAAAGCAAAAGGAGCTTAAGCAAAGATGTCATTTTCAAGCGATGTTAAAAAGGAACTGTGCCAACAGTATAGCACAGCAAGACATTGCTGTATTGCAGAATTTGCTGCTTTATTTATGTTAGCTGGACAAGTGAAAAAATTTCAAAATGGAACAGTTTATGTGAAAATACATACTGAGAACTTGACAGTGGCGCAAAAATCCTATATCTTATTAAGGAAAACATTTCATGCTAAGATAGAAGTAATGGTGTGTCGCCGTAATTTACAAGCTGGCACTAGCTATTCTGTCCTTGTGTTAAGGAAACATGATGTGATAAATATTTTAAAAGCTGTTAAGATATTAGATGAACAGAAAAATCAACTTAGCAGTTTATCTAGCATTAATTATTTATTAGTACAAAACACATGCTGCAAAAGAGTTTTTCTAAGAGGTGTGTTTATGGTATCAGGCTCTGTGTCAGACCCAAAAAAAGCGTATCATCTGGAGATGGCGATTCTTTCAAAAAAGCTTGCATTACAGATTTGTGAAATTATATCTTTCTTTATGATTGATGCCAAGATAATAGAAAGAAAGAAGTATTATGTGGTATATATAAAGGAAGGTTCACAGATAGTGGATTTTCTTAATGTAATTGGAGCACACAATGCCTTGATGAATTTTGAAAATGTGAGGATAGTTAAGGAATTGCGCAATTCTGTAAATCGCCAAGTCAACTGTGAGACAGCCAATATAGATAAAACTGTAAGTGCAGCAAAAAAGCAGATAGAAGACATTAAATATATACAATGTAACAAAGGGTTTGATAAACTGACGGATGGACTCAGAGAAATTGCTCTGCTGCGCCTTGAATACCCTGAATATTCACTGCAGGAGCTTGGCAAGCTTCTTAGTAAACCTATTGGTAAATCGGGAGTAAATCACCGTCTTCGTAAGTTAAGTGATATAGCAAAGCAAATGAGGGAAAATGCTGGCAGTTAAGCCTGCACCCTGCTAAAAGGAGGAAAATACGCTATGATTACAAAGAAAATAAAAATTCAGCTTAAAAATGGGCTGGAGGCAAGACCTGTGGCTGTTCTTGTACAGGTGGCAAGCCAATATAATAGCAGTATTTATGTTGAATGTGAAAATAAAAAGGTGAATGCTAAAAGTATAATGGGAATGATGACATTAGGTCTTTCTGCAGGAGAAGAAGTAGTAGTTTCTGCAAATGGTGATGATGAAGAAAGTGCAATGACAGATATTGTTAAATATCTTAGTGCAGCAAAAGTTTAAATAGCTTTTGTATAATAGCATCTGTTATATATATACTAATTAAGTGAAAAGGTTGCCGCGTAAAAAAATAAGCGACAGCCTTTTTATCTTTTAAATAATAATTTGAAAGGAGGAAATTTATGAGTTACACACATTTGCACGTACATACAGAGTATTCACTGCTTGATGGTTCGTGTAAAATAAAGGAACTTGCTTTGCGTGCAAAAGAACTTGGCATGAAACATCTTGCCATTACTGACCATGGAAATATGTATGGTGTAATTGATTTTTACCGTGCGGCAAGAGATGTAGGTATAAACCCAATTATAGGGTGTGAGGTCTATGTTGCGCCAGGTTCAAGGTTTGACAAGGAAGTGTCAAAAGGCGAGGGGCGTTATAATCATCTTGTGCTGCTTGCAGAGAATAATACAGGGTATGCAAACCTTATGAAGATAGTGTCAAGAGGATTTACAGAAGGATTTTATTATAAACCAAGAGTTGACTATGAACTCCTTGAAAAATACCATAAAGGTATTATTGCGCTTAGTGCGTGTCTTGCAGGTATTATTCCATCGACAATTCTTAATAGCTCTTATGAAGATGCCAAGAGAGAGGCTTTAAAATTAAATAACATATTTGGAGATAATAATTTCTTTCTTGAGCTTCAAGACCACGGAATACCGCAGCAAAAAACTGTCAATGGAGTACTTTTAAGATTAAGTAAAGAAACAAATATTAAACTTGTTGCAACTAACGATGTACATTATATAACCGCAGAAGATGCAAAGCCACATGATATTCTTTTATGTATACAGACGCAGAAGAAAGTTCACGACAAAGACCGTATGCGATATGAGGGAGGACAGTATTATCTTAAATCAGAAGAGGAGATGCTTAAACTATTCCCATATGCTAAGGAAGCAATATATAATACAGAGCTTATAGCTCAAAGATGCAATGTATCAATAGAGTTTGGCAATTATAAACTGCCAAAGTTTGATGTGCCAGAGGGATATACTTCTTTTGAATATTTAAAAAAACTTTGCAATAATGGACTTTATAAAAGATACAAAGAGCCGTCAAAAGAGCTTAAAGAAAGACTTGCTTATGAGCTTGATACAATTAATACAATGGGATTTGCAGATTATTTCCTTATAGTGTGGGACTTTATAAAATTTGCAAGGGATAATGGCATAAGCGTAGGCCCTGGAAGAGGTTCGGCAGCAGGCAGTATAGTTTCTTATGCACTTGGTATCACAAATATAGACCCAATAAAATATGACCTTTTGTTTGAGCGCTTCTTAAACCCTGAACGTGTTACAATGCCCGATATTGATATAGATTTTTGTTATGAAAGAAGACCAGAAGTTATAGAGTATGTAATGAATAAATATGGCAGAGACCATGTTGTGCAGATTGTGACATTTGGTACGCTTGCAGCAAGAAATGCTATACGTGATGTGGGCAGGGTACTTGACCTTCCATATAATTATGTAGATGTGATTGCTAAGGCAGTTCCTATGGAACTTAAAATGACTATAGATAAGGCACTTGAAATAAACCCTGAGTTAAGGCAGATTTACAATGAAGATGAACAAGCTAAAAACCTTATAGATATGGCAAAAAGACTAGAAGGACTGCCAAGACATATTTCTATGCATGCGGCAGGTGTGCTTATAAGTCCAGAAGCAGTAGATGAATTTGTGCCGCTTTCAAGAGCATCAGATGGCACTATAACAACACAGTATACAATGACTACACTTGAAGAATTAGGACTGCTTAAAATGGATTTTTTAGGGCTTAGGACACTAACTGTTATACAGGATGCTGCACATATGGCAGGACTTAGCGATGATACCCTTATGGATATAGATTATGACGATAAAAATGTATTTGAAATGATAGGCACAGGTAAGACAGATGGTATATTTCAGCTTGAAAGTGCTGGTATGAAACAGTTTATGAAAGAACTTAAGCCTAGAAATATGGAAGACATTATAGCAGGTATTTCACTTTACCGCCCAGGCCCTATGGACTTTATTCCAAAATATGTTGAAGGAAAGCAAAAAAGCGACAGCATAACATATGACTGCCCTCAGCTTGAGCCTATACTTGCAACAACATATGGCTGTATCGTCTATCAAGAGCAAGTTATGCAGATAGTTAGAGGACTGGCAGGCTACAGCTTTGGACGCAGTGACCTTGTGCGAAGAGCTATGTCAAAGAAAAAGACAAAAGTTATGGAACAAGAGCGCAAGAATTTTGTATATGGCAATGAAGAGGAAGGTGTCAAGGGCTGTATAGCTAATGGAATTCCTGAAAATACAGCTAATAAAATATATGATGAAATGATTGACTTTGCAAAGTATGCATTTAACAAGTCTCATGCCGCCGCATATGCAGTAGTTTCATATCAGACAGCATATCTTAAATATTACTATCCTGTAGAATTTATGGCAGCACTGCTTACATCTGTTAAAGACAATCCTCATAAAGTTCCACTGTATATTGTAACGTGCCGCCAAATGGGTATACATATAATTCCTCCTGATATAAATGCAGGATATGGTGAATTTCATGTATTTGATGGGAAAATAATGTATGGAATGTCTGCAATAAAGGGAATTGGAATGCCTGTTATTAAGGAAATAATAGCAGAAAGGAATAAAAATGGCAGTTTTGTTTCAATGCAGGATTTTATAACAAGAATGACTTCAAAAGAGGCAAACCGCCACACAATAGAAAACTTTATAAAATCTGGCGCATTTGACTGCCTTCCAGGCAATAGAAGACAGAAGATGATGGTATTTGGCAATATGCTTGACAGTATAAACCACGAAAGAAAAGGTATAATAGAAGGACAGCTTTCTTTATTTGATATGGAAGATACAGGATTTGAACATGCCAATGAAATAGAATATCCTGATGTTTTAGAATATGATAAAGAAACACTTTTGTCATTTGAAAAAGAAACACTAAGTATATATATAAGTGGTCATCCACTTGATGATTATTTAGAGCTTATCAATAAGAACTGTACAAAAAATTCACTTGACTTTATGGCAGATGAAGAAAATGAAAATAATGGTATGGCAAAGGTATTTGATGGAGAAAATGTAATTATAGGTGGTATGATTACAAATAAAAGTGTTAAAATTACCAAAAAAAATACGACAATGGCTTTTATAACAGTTGAAGATTTATATGGTATGACTGAGGTACTAGTCTTTCCAAATATTTATGAACGCAAGAAACATCTGCTTGAGATAGATGCAAAAATATTTGTAAAGGGAAGAGTAAGTGTAGCTGAAAATGGAGCTGGTAAAATTATCTGTCAAGATATAATACCTTTTGACGAAGTTCCATGTGAATTGTGGATAAAATTTAAAAATAAACAGGAATTTATGCAAAAAGAGCAACAGTTTTATAACAGCATTATGTCTTATAATGGATATGATATAGTGTGTATTTACCTTACAGAAGAGAAACTTATTAAAAAATTACCAAAAAGCAGGAGCGTAAATGCAAGAAAAATAGTAAAAGAGGGCATATTAAATAAATTTGGAAAAAACTCTGTAGCAATAAAGGAAAAGAGTATTGAAAAATAATCCATTTTATCGTAAAATTTAATTGAAAATATCCAATCTGGCATACCAGATTAGCATATATATTTGTAGCTAAAAAACTGGTAAAAATTTACATTTGCATGATAAGGAGGACATTATGAGCAATGCTGTTAAAACTGTTGGCGTATTAACAAGTGGAGGGGATGCCCCTGGAATGAACGCAGCTATACGTGCTGTTGTGCGTACTGCTATTTCCTGTGGTCTAAAAGTCAAGGGAATTCGTCATGGATTCGCTGGATTGTTGGAAGAAGACATAATTGATATGGATAACCTTTCAGTTTCAAACATTATCCAGCTTGGTGGCACAATCCTTTATACTGCAAGGTGCCTTGATTTTAAAAAGAAAGAATACCAAGAAAAAGGTGCTGAAATTTGCCGCAAGCACGGCATAGATGGGCTTGTTGTTATTGGTGGTGATGGTTCTTTTAATGGTGCTAGTAAGCTTGCTGCTCTTGGAATCAATACAGTAGGCATACCAGGAACTATTGACCTTGATATTGCATGTACAGAGTATACAATAGGTTTTGATACCGCTATTAATACTGCTATGGAAGCTATTGACAAATTAAGAGATACATCAGAATCACATGAGCGCTGTTCAATAATTGAGGTAATGGGACGCACAGCTGGGCATATTGCACTCTGGACTGGTATAGCAAGTGGCGCTGAATATATTCTTACAACAGAAAAGTACCACGGCAGCATTCAGAGAATAATTACAAAGATTTTAGACAGGCGTAAAATAGGCAAGAAAAACCATGTTATTGTAAATGCTGAAGGTGTTGGCAACTCTACAGAGATGGCAAAGCTTATAGAACTGGCAACAGGTATTGAAACAAGAGCAACAATTCTTGGACATATCCAGCGTGGTGGCAATCCTACATGTAAAGACAGGGTATATGCTTCAGCACTTGGAACAAAAGCAGTGGAACTTCTTTGTGAGGGCAAGACTAACCGTGTTGTAGGTTATCAAGATGGCGAGTTTATGGATTTTGATATAGCAGAGGCACTGGCAATGACAAAAGACCTTGACCCATACTTATTCCATATTACACAGAAACTTACAACAAGATAATTGTCTGAGAAAAATTATTTTTATTAAAGTGAGAGGAGAAAATTTACATGAAGAAATTTTTCAAGTTTGTATTTAGCGCAGCAGCGCTAGCGGGTACAGTATGTGGAGCAGTATATTTTGTCAAGAAAGTATTAGGATGGGATATATTTAAGAAAAAAGACGATGATGATGACTTCGACAGCTTTGATGACGATATGGACGATATTGATGAAGACGATGATGATGACGACAGAGAATATGTAACCCTTGATATGGAAGAAGACTCATCTGAAAAAGAAGATGCAGACCAAGAGGACGAAACAGCAGAAGAAACAGAAGTACCTGTTCCAGAAGAACCAGTAGCTGCTATAGAGCAGTAAACAAAGTAGATTAGCCAGACTATATGGAGCAAAAACTCCATCTGACTGTCTGGCTTTCAAATAAATATTTATTAGGAGGAAAATTTTATGAAAATTTTTATTGACACAGCCAAAATTGATGACATTAAAAAAGCAAATGAAATGGGTGTTATTTGTGGAGTAACTACAAACCCTTCTTTAATTGCAAAAGAAGGAGGAAGAAGCCAAGAGGACGTTTTAAAGGAGATAGCATCAATCGTAGATGGACCAATTAGTGGCGAAGTAAAAGCAACAACTGTTGACGCAGAAGGCATGATTGCAGAAGGACGAGAGATTGCAAAGCTTCACCCTAATATGGTTGTTAAAATACCTATGACTATAGAAGGCTTAAAAGCTGTTAAAGTTCTTTCAAGTGAAGGTATTGACTGCAATGTAACATTAATTTTTTCTGCTAATCAGGCACTTCTTGCAGCAAATGCAGGAGCAGCATATGTATCACCATTTCTTGGTCGCCTTGATGATGTTTCACAGCCAGGTATTGACCTTATTAAAACAATTACAGCAATTTTTGACAAGTATGGTATTGGAACAGAGATTATAGCTGCAAGTATACGCAATCCAATTCATGTAACAGACTGTGCACTTGCTGGTGCTGATATTGCAACAATACCTTATTCTGTAATTGAACAAATGACAAAACACCCTATGACAGATATTGGCATTGAAAAGTTTAAAAAAGACTATATTGCTGTTTTTGGTGAATAAATAACTGTTAATTAACAATGTGTTAAAATGGAGGATATTATGGATAGTTTAGCATTAAAGAGAGCTGCAAATGAAGTGCGCAAGGGAATAGTTACAGCAGTGTACCATGCAAAATCTGGTCATCCTGGCGGTTCACTTTCAGCTGCTGATATTCTGACATACTTGTATTTTGAAGAGATGAATATAGACCCTCAAAATCCTAAGAAAGCTGACAGAGACAGATTTGTATTGTCAAAAGGTCATATAGCTCCAGGGCTTTATTCAACACTTGCAAATAGAGGTTTCTTTCCAGTTAAAGACTTGGAGACGCTTCGTCATACAGGTTCGTATTTACAAGGGCATCCTGATATGAAACACATTCCTGGTGTGGATATGTCAAGCGGTTCGCTTGGACAGGGTATTTCAGCAGCAGTAGGAATGGCTCTTTCTGCAAAGTTAGATGATTTAAAATATCGTGTATATACAATTCTTGGCGATGGTGAAATTCAAGAAGGACAAGTGTGGGAAGCGTCTATGTTTGCAGGGGCAAAAAAACTTGACAACCTTGTTGTAATTGTAGACAATAATGGACTTCAGATTGATGGTAAGATTGATGATGTCTGCTCTCCATATCCAATTACTGATAAATTTAAGGCATTTAATTTCAATGTTATTGAGATAGATGCACATGACTTTGAACAAATTGCAGCTGCATTTAATAAAGCAAGAGAAACTAAAGGTATGCCAACAGCTATTATTGCAAAGAGCATAAAAGGAAAAGGAGTGTCATTTATGGAAAATCAAGTTGGATGGCATGGCACAGCTCCAAATGCTGAACAGTATGCTATAGCAATGGCAGATTTAGAAGAAATCAGTAAGAGCTTAATATAAGCAGAAGGAGGACAAAATGGCAGATATAAAGAAAATTGCTACAAGGGAAAGCTATGGGAATGCTTTAAAAGAGCTTGCTGATTCATATCCAAATATTGTCGTTCTTGATGCAGACCTTGCAGCAGCAACAAAAACAGGTATTTTCAAAAAGGCATATCCAGATAGACATATAGACTGTGGAATAGCAGAATGCAATATGATGGGCATTGCAGCAGGACTTGCTACAACTGGCAAAATTCCTTTTGTAAGTTCATTTGCAATGTTCGTTTCAGGACGTGCATATGAGCAAGTACGAAACTCTATAGGCTATCCAAAGCTAAATGTAAAAATTGGCGCAACACATGCAGGTATTTCTGTAGGTGAAGATGGCGCAACACACCAGTGCTGTGAAGATATAGCACTTATGCGTACGATTCCAGGCATGGTAGTTATTAGTCCTTCAGATGATATTGAATCAAAGGCAGCAGTCAAAGCAGCAGTTGAACATGAAGGACCTGTATATCTTCGTTTTGGAAGACTTGCAGTACCTGTAATTAATGATAAGGCAGATTATAAATTTGAGCTTGGAAAAGGTATTGTGCTTCGTGAAGGTAAAGATGTAACTCTGATAGCAACAGGGCTTGAAGTATCAGAGACACTTGATGCCGCTGAAAAACTTGCTAAAGATGGTATTGATGCAAAAGTCATTAATATACATACAATCAAGCCTCTTGATGAAGAACTGGTAATTGCATCAGCTAAAGCAACAGGTAAGGTTGTAACTATCGAAGAGCACTCTGTAATTGGAGGCCTTGGCAGTGCAGTATGTGACTGCCTTTCAGCAAATGCACCAACTAAGGTACTTAAAATTGGAATGAATGACGTATTTGGAGAGTCTGGTCCAGCTGTGGAACTTATAAAGAAATATGGTTTAGACAGTGATGGAATATATACAAAAGTCAAAGAGTTTATGGCGTAATTTTATATTTTATATTTTAGTAAACTAAGGCTATAGGAGTAAAATTCTATGGCCTTTTTAAAAATGAAAGGGGTATTAAGCATGGAAAAATATAAAGAAGAATTTATTTCTTTTATGGTAGAGTGTGATGTTTTAAAATTTGGTGAGTTTACTTTAAAAAGTGGACGTAAATCACCTTTTTTTATGAATGCAGGAGCTTATGTCACAGGTTCACAACTTTTAAAGCTTGGCAAATACTATGCACAGGCAATACATGAGCATTTTGGTGATGATTTTGATGTTTTGTTTGGACCAGCATATAAAGGTATTCCTCTTAGTGTTGCTGCCTCTATTGCATATAGTGAGCTTTATGGAAAGGAAATACGTTATTGTTCTAACCGCAAAGAAATTAAAGACCATGGGGATAAGGGGATTTTGCTTGGAAGTAAGCTTAATAATGGCGACAAGGTAATTATAATTGAAGATGTGACCACATCTGGCAAGTCAATAGAGGAAACTTATCCGATTATCAAAGCACAGGCAGATGTAGAAATAAAAGGGCTTGTTGTTTCCTTGAACCGTATGGAAAGAGGCATTTCTACAGATGCAAGCGCACTTGATGAGATACAAGATAAATATGGATTTTTAACAAGTGCAATCGTAACTATGGAAGATGTAGTAAATTGTCTTTATAATAAAGAATGTATGGGCAAGATATATATTGATGATAAAATAAAAGAAGCTATTGACGAATATTATAAACAGTATGGAGTGAATTATGGGAGAAAAAATATATAAGACTATGAAATCTGTAGGAGCTTTTAATATTGTTATTGGAATTATAATTATTGTATCAGGGATAGCTATTGGCACTTTAATTATTGCAAAAGGCGCAAAGCTTCTTAAAGATAAATCAGAACTAACATTTTAAATTATGAAAGGAATAATCTTAGGTTTATATAATAATTTTAAATGTATTGCTGAAAAATGTACTTCTACATGCTGCGTAGGTTGGAAAATTGTTGTTGATAATGAAGCATTTGAACGTTTTAAAAGTATAAAAGATGCTTCTTTAAGAGAGGATATATTATCAAATATATGTAAAATAGATGGCGTATGGCACTTTATAAACAGAAGTGGCGGACGCTGCAGTATGCTTGATAATGATGGACTTTGCCGCATACAAAAAAATGCTGGAGAAGAAATGCTTTGCAATACGTGTAGGAAATTTCCAAGACTTATATCAAAACACAACAATCTTTTCTTAGTTTCAATGGCAGCGTCATGTCCTGTAGTTGCAGATTATATTGTAAACAGCGAACTAGAATTTTATATGATTGGCAATAATAGAGATATTGTGTTAATAGATGTATGTGATATTCCTTTTATTGCAGATGAAATCAAAGAATGTACAAAGCTTTTAAAAAAATATATTTCGGACAGCAAAAGTAAGCAGGATTATATAAATATCTATAAATTGTTTATAGATTTAGCAGACAGTATATTAGAAGTTATTGTTGAAAATAAAGAAATTCGTTATTTAGAAGGAAGCTTTGACTATTTTGAAAATGAAAAAAGCGCATTACAAGTTATTTCACAGTTTAGTGAATTTGACAATATACTAAAAGAAAAATACACTTTGGTTTTAGAAAATTATTTAAAATATAGGATATTTACTAGATACCTTGAAAAGCCAGAAGAAAGTAAAATAAACAGATTATCCCAAGTGTATGGTGAACTTGTGCTTATTTATTTGATAGCTTTAAGCAGGCATTATACGGTAGTTCTAACAAAAGACAAATGGGAGATAATTATTAATTGGGTGTACAGACTGTGTGCACACAGTCTTAAACCACAAGCTAAAATTCATGAATTATTTACAAATATACGCTGGCTTTAAAACCAGCGTATTATAGCTACAAAGTTAAAACATCCAATAACCTTTATTCATAGTACACCAAAGTACAATTTTTTTAGGCAATTTATCATAATTTATGCCAAGCCTATATCCTGCAAGCTTAAACACACATTGCAGTACAAAGTAAACTGCCTTTAATATTTCACCTCGCCCTAAAAGTGCCAAAATAATTTTTCCTGCATATCCTGCACCCTCTTTTTCAGAAGAAATATTTCCAAATATATCATCATACTGTTTTTGTGATACACCAAGGTCAAAGTTTCGCCTAAACTGTTGCATACATGTATATGAATGTGAATGAAATACTATTGCATCAGCACAATAAGTTACTTTATAACCTGCATTTATAACTTTTGATGCCATTATCATATCTTCATTAAAAATTGTCTTTTGCACAAAACCTCCAAGGCTTTCATATACACTTTTTCTGTACATTGCACATACATTAGAGCAAAAATACGTTTTTATGCCAAGTTTTTCAAAGTCACTTTTAGATTTTGTACAGCTTTTCTTAGGATAATTATATATCCTTGTCATCTTCTCTATAATATCTGAATTTTTTCTTGCAAGCTGTCGTCCATATGATATTGCCACATCTGGGTCTGTCATAGAAATAAGCAACTTTTCAATAAGCTTTTTATTAGCTGGAATAGCATCATGTGTCATAAACAATACAAATTCTGCATCAGAAAGCCCCATACCCATATGCCGTGTAGCCCCATGGTCAAAATCTTTTTTTAATACAGGGTGTACTGAAATTATATCACTGTTAAATTCTTCCATCAGCCTGTCACCTTTTTCAATCGTCTGCAACAGGAAAATATGATTTACTTGCACTGTCTGATTTAGCAGACGTTTTAATATATTTTTTAATTCAGCGCTTGGCTTATATATAGGAATTACTACATCCACCATTATATCATTCCCTCTTTTTTATATCTTTTATTATTTTAATAATTTTTCTACAAGTACTACAGCTTCTTGTGCATCTTTTGAATACCCATCAGCACCTATTTCATCAGCAAATCCCTGTGTAATAACAGCACCGCCTATTATAACTTTGCAGCTAGGCACTTTTTCATGCGCAAGCTTAATGACGTGTTTCATCTCCATCATGGTAGTGGTCATAAGTGCAGAAAGCCCTATAATATCAGCTTTCTCTTTTATTGCTGTATCTATTATAGTTTCAGCTTTTACATCTTTTCCAAGGTCAATAACATTATATCCATAATTTTTTAGCATAAGAGCAACAAGATTCTTTCCAATATCGTGGATATCATGCTCCACTGTAGCTATAACTATCGTAGCAAGAGACTTTTTATCTCTGTTCTTTTCAAGTATAGGTTCTAATAATTTTATTCCTTTTTCCATTGTTTGGGCACTTGATATTAGCTGCGGAAGATAATATATTTGTTTGTCAAACAGTATGCCTACATGATTTATAGCAGGAATAAGACTGGCATCAATAATATCTTGTGCCCCTCTTCCATTCTCTAATGCCTTTTTCACAAGTTCTTCTATTTTATTTTGCTTACCCTTTACAACAGCTTCAAAAAGTGCATCGCCATCTGTTATTGTTAAATCTCCTTTGTCAGTGTTAGATTTTAATGATATCAAGTTTTTGTCCACATCACCACTTAGCACAGATACTTTATGCTCTGATACCCTGCCAATATATCTTATATCTGCTTCGGGTTTATTCATAAGAAGTTCTGCGGCAAATACAGAATGCATCAAAAGGTCTTGTGATGGATTAGCTATTGCCATAGTAAGCCCATGACTTATTGCTATGGATATAAAACTGCTATTGACAAACATCCTCTCAGGAAGCCCAAATGATATATTAGAAAGACCACATACAGTTGCAACACCTAACTGGTTTTTACAGTAACTTATAGTTTCAAGCGTTTCAACTGCTGCATTTTTATTAGCACCAACTGTCGCCACTAACCCATCGACAACAACATCTTCTTTAACAAGCCCTTGGGACAGTGCTTCATTGAGAATTTTATGGATAATCTCTTTCTTTTCTTCGATATCCTTTGGCAGTCCCTTTTCAGACAGTGGAAGAAGTATAAACATCGCACCATACTTTTTAGCTGCTGGCAGCAGTTTTTCAAACTTTTCAGGCTCTAGCGATATAGAATTAATCAATGCTCTGCCTGGATAGATGCGCAACGCCTCTTCTACAACATCAGGGTGGCTTGAATCTATAGAAACAGGAAGATTACTGACAAGGGAAAGCTCGTTAATTACTTTAAGCATCATTTCCTTTTCATCAATGCCGTTCATACCCATGTTGACATCAAGAATTGATGCACCAAGCTCTTCTTGAGATTCAGCCATTTCTGTAACAATGTCAAGATTTCCTTCTATAAGTTCTGCCTGCAATGCTTTTTTTCCAGTAGGGTTAATGCGTTCGCCTATCACAAGGAAATTTCCATTAAGCTCAATATCAAGCACATCTCTTTCATTGGAAAGCGCACGTCTTTTTACCTTGCCATGCCTAGTTGTAAACGAAACATTATCCCTTAGAGATTTTTTATTTAACATATCCACAAGTGCCTTTATATGCTCTGGCGTAGTTCCACAACAGCCCCCTACAATATCTGCACCTGCTTCTATAAGAGATAACATACCTTCTGCAAACATATTTGGTTTCATATCATATACAGTTACACCATTTTCATCAAGTTTAGGAAGTCCAGCATTAGGTTTTGCAGCTATAGGTATATCTGCGTACTTAGCCATCTGTTTAACAATATCAGTCATCTTATCAGGTCCAGTCGAACAGTTTACACCTACAGCGTCTACTCCAAGCGAAGACAATACAAGCGCAGCTGTACTAGGACTTGTCCCATATAAAGTACGTCCATCATCATTGAATGTAAGCGTCACCATAATAGGAAGGTCACAGGTTTCCTTAGCAGCAATAACCGCTGCACGACACTCTTGCAAACTCATCATTGTTTCAACTGCAAGAAAGTCAACACCAGCCTCATAAAGATATTGTATCTGTTCTTTATAGATATTAACCAATTCTTCAAACATCAGACTGCCAACAGGATATACCCCTTTACCAGTCATAGTAATATCACCAGCAACATAAATTTTTCTGTCCACACTGGCTTTTTTTATAGCATCTTGTGAAATTTCAACAAGTTTTTTATTTATACTTTTTATATTGTCTGCAATACCATATTCAGAAAGTTTAATCCTATTTCCAGAAAATGTAGGTGCATAAAGTACATCAGAACCAGATTTTATATATTCAATCTGAAGTGCTTTTAAAATATCACTATTTTCAAGAATCCATTCTTCTGGACATACACCAGCTGGCATACCACGTTTCTGTAAATTAGAGCCAGTTGCTCCATCAAGTATAAGCTTTCCATGTTTAAGCCTGTCCGAAAAATCTTTTTTAGTCATTATAGTCCTCGCTTTTTATTTGTTATTTCCGATATCTCATTATAGCACAATTTCTGGAAATAGCTAGCTGCTATTTTATGTCCACTCAGAATATTTTTTTCCTATCCATTTTGTTCAAATTGCTTGAAAATATGGTAAAATTATACTATAATTTTATTAATTATTTGTTTTGTTAATTAATAGAAAGGAAATAATTATGAGGAATTTAACATCAGAGGAACAAAAGCGGCTCTGGAAGCTAAGTGAGCCTCCAATACGCAAAATATTACTTTGGGGCTTGGATAGTCAAAAAAATCCCTGTCTGCTTATTTTGTATGGGAAACAAAAGGTTTCGGAGACATTAAAGTCTTCATCTCGTTATTATTATAGTACAGAGGCATACCTGTTAGAACCCACAGTAACATATACACATTATGCTGTATTTCATGGAATAAATGGACACCTGCCATCTATTCCAAAGACATATTACCATGAAGAAAAGAACTTGCTTTGTTATATAAGAGGTTATAAAACTGCGCATAGCTATTGGGATTATAATCATGGCAACGGTTGGAAGTGGCATGTGGATATTGATGATAAGTATATTATAAGAGAGTTTTATAATATAGAACAGACAGTTGTTTTCAATTATTATGAGAAGAAGAATTATACAGATTATGTTACTTATTTAAAGGCAAACCAAGTTAATTTTAAGGATTTAAAGTTAATTGAACAGCCTAGTGATTTATTTGGTTTTGAAGCAGATAGTCCTTATCTGCCAATAATTGTCAATATGTTTTCTAATGAAAGGTTGTATACAAGAAAGAAATTCCTTAGCAAATTTATAAAAATGCAGCCTTCTGTAGAGGAATACGAACGTATTTTAAAGGTGGCAAGCATAGAGTTGGCGTGCGGCATTTTTCAGGAACTTATGACTGCAAAGAATCCTATTTTACTAGAAACTGCAAAGCGTATTGATGAAAGTGACGTATTATGGGATGGTGCAGGATATCACAGTGGACTAAGGCGTTGTATTAACCAGTATATTAGCGTTTTTGATGAAAAGTTGCTTAATAAGCAAAAAGAGTTTATATATAAGACACTTCCTGATATGGATTTTCATATTAAATATTTAGAGAAAAATGGTGTAAAGCTAAAAGGCAAAGAACTTGAGGAATATTTAGATAAACCAAATGCTTATTATAATCTTTGGTATGTTTTTGGAAAGCAGAATCTTTATGAAAAGAATACTTATACAGATGGAAAAAATGTGAATAATATTGCGTTTAAAAACACCATACAGACAGCAGAGGCATATGGAATGGCTGATGCTATTGGAAAGATAGCTTATTATTTAGATGCTCCAAGAACTGCTTATTATTTTAAAAGAAGTGATAGAGTTGGTGCGTATAATTATTATGTACGCTATCTTAGAAGAACGCTTGATAAGTATCAAAAGACGGACGAAGTAAAATTTATAACTGCTGCTCGTGAAATGCTGATAAGTTATAATAATAATGATAACTTAGATATTTATTATAATGATATATCTTATAATTTCTTTTTTAGAAGATATTTTAACGAAGTAATTATACATGATGAAGCGGCAGGACATTCTATATGGCACAAATATCTTTCAGATGTTATTTTTATAGCTAAGAATGCAAAAGCTACATCAGTGCATGAATTTTGTTATGCAATATTAAAAAAGGCTGATGCAGAGCATAAATTTGATTCCTATGAAATTAAAGAGCTGATTACACTTTCAAAAATATCTTATGAAAAAACAGCAAAATTATTTCAACAAAAACTGTTATCAAAATTAAAAGCATTACAAGAATTTGATGCAGATATTATGATTTCTTTAATGAATATACCATCAGAGGAGTTATGGAATGCTGCAAAAAAATACTTTAGACGGACAAATGGAAAATTTAAACCAGAAGATATTGCTAATTTTCTATTTTTAGATACCATAGAAACGTGGTATAGCATATTAGAGGATAATATTAATAATTTTACAACTGAGGAGTATATTACTTTTCTAAAATCTGTTACTGATAAAAGAGAGAGTTTTTTTGAACAAAAAATAGAACTTTCAGACCAAATTACAGATTTACTTTTAAAATCTGTTAGCAAGTTGGATTCTATGGCGACAGGGGAACAACAAGAGCTTTTGTGCTATTTTACATCTGTGCTGCTAAGCTGTAAAAAGATTCCTAACTTCCTTTTTGATATAACAGAAAATATTATATTCTCTATGCCATATAATTTATTAAAAGATACTCTAAAGGACATTAATTTAGAGCATGGCAAGATTTTAGAAAGAGAATACAACACTATATCTTTATTAAAATCATGTAAAGAGGACGCTCTGCCAAAAGATAGCTTAATTATGTCTATTTTGGAAACAGGCTCTAAAAAGCTTGTAAAAACACTTACAGAAATTATAGAAAGAAAGCAGTCTGTGCTTGCTGGAAGAACAACTACCCTTTTACTGCTTTTTGAATGCAATGTATATACTTTGAATAAAATCGCCGAGTCTGTGTTTGAAGCTTTAGAAATTGAAGAAAGAGAAAAGATGCATATTATTTTATTGGATTCTCCTGTCGAAAGAGCCTATCAATATGGCCTTAAAAAGCTTGACGAGTGGTATAAAAACAAGATTCCAACACAGTTTATTGTACGTATGATGGAACACCCATGTGTTGAAGTAAAGGCTTATCTTTCTCAAAAAATAAAACAAGCCTTTTCTAATTTAAAAGAAGCAAACCCAGATTTATATATTTATTATACTAAAACCTTGCTTTATCTTCCAAATAGAGTTTCAAAAAGCAAGGAGCAAATATATAGCACAATGCCGCTGTTTTTAAAATATTATCCACAAAAAAAACAGGAAATAGAGCATATACTTCTTGATATTGGAAGTACAAACAATAAAATAAATGCTGAAAGAGCACTTGTAGCGTTTGCTAAAATTCAGGAGGAGGTAAGCAATTTATGAAAGTAGATTATAAGTATATGGGTCCTTCTCGGTGTACACAGGTTGACAATCAAGCAACCCTAGGACTAAGCCCTGACTTATCTCGTGATGAAAAGGTCTCTTTCTGTGGGAAATTAAAGCATCCTTTATTGTTCCGTGATGCTATGCTTATGTTAAGAGAAATTGTTATTTCTGATACGAGAAAAAAGCCAAAAGAAAGAACAGAATATTTTACATGGCTTGACGAAGAAATTGAACGGCGTGTAAAGGCACACAAAGAGTACATGCCAAATGTTAGAGAATCTTTAAAGAAGGAAATGGATTCTTGTGATTTGGAAATTTCTCACAAAAAGAGTGAAATAAATGAGTTATTAAATATACAAAGGAATTTGCAAAAGCAGATTAACCAGTATGATGCATGGAAAGATTATTATAAAATTGAGCGAGACTTTTGGAAGTTTATAAAAGACAGAGATTACAGTTTATGGTTTGTATTAGACCCCGTAATTACTGTACATAATGACCAAGTGTCATTTGAGGCATTTTCGATTGATGAATCTATTTATGGCTGTCTGTCTGTGTCAATGGACGAATTTGATTTATTGCAGACACCAAAGTTAGGAACAACAAATATTGACTTTTCTGCTAAATTAGAGAAAGAGATGCAAAGATTTAGAAGTTATACAGATGTTACATTATCTGTCAATCCAGAAGGCTTTGCGATAGACAGTGATGTTGTGCCAGAATATATAGAGAAAAAAATTGATTTGCCTGAAACATGGATTAAAGGCTTTAATCAAGTATCTTCTGCTGCGGCGTTATCTGGAATTGAACTAAAGCTTTCTCCATCTGATATGTATGATATATGTGCATTTTTAAGAAAGCACAAAGAAAAGAAAAGCCCTCGTTATATGAAATGGATTTTAGAACCTGGGCAAAGAGTACAGATTGTATTTGAACCTTTTGGAACAGTACTTACTTTAAATGCTGTTTATAATGGCAGTCAAAAAAGAGAAGAAAAAATTTGGGGCAGAAGACGTTGGCTTGTAATTGAAAAATTAATTCCTTTAGCAAAAGCATTTTATGTGCGCATTTTGGGATTTGGAATGCCTCAGTTTATCTGTGCTGATATGGGGACAATGCAAATGACTGTTGGCTTCTCTTCATGGTCTTCTAATGACTGGGTAAAAGGAACTGCATTTAATATTATGGCAGGATTTACAGGAGAAGGCTGTTATACAGATATTTATAAATTGATGAAGGATAAGCGTTGTCTGTCTATGGAAGAAATTACTAAAACTTTTTCAAATAAAAAGAATGATAAGATAAAAGCTGGTATAGGTATGTTGTTTAGGAAAGGAGAGGGATATTTTGACATTATAAATGACAAAGTGCGTTTTCGTCATTTATGTAATACTCCAATTCCAGAAGAACTCTATAAAGTTTCTGATATTGAACTTGATGTAGAAAAAATCAGCAAACTTACATTTGACAATATGAAAGTGAGATACTCGCACAAGCAGGAGTTTATATTTACAACAACGTATAAGGAAAATGGACAAGTATCTTCTACTGAAATTGTTATTGACCAAGATGGGCAAATTACAAAAATAGATTGCAGCTGTCAAAAATTTAGAAGAGGCGAAAGAAACCTTTCAGAACCGTGTGCTCATATTCTTGCGCTTTATGTCGCTTCTTATAAATTATTAAAGTTAAAAAATTTGGAATACGACAAAGAATATAAAATCAATGATATTATGGAGATGTTGTTATAATGGATACAAGGGCCGAATATAGAAAATTAGTAAATAATATGGGTAAAAAAGAATTTACCTTTTTAAAAATGCAGGAATATGGGTTTTGGCCTAGTAATCTGCCAACGCCATACGAACGCCAGCAAAATGAAACATTAGAAGACTTTGAAAATAGAAAAAAGCTGCTTGATGAATTTCAAAAACTTTCTGAAAAAATATCAGATGCCTATAAGGAAAAAGATGAGATTGAAAAAAAGCTTTCCAATTTAAAAAAGAAATATAATGATACATGGGATTATGAAAAAATCCGCTCTGTAGTTTCTCAGGAAATTATGAAAGAATCTATAGCCAGACGAGCTGAGAAAAAAGCAGAAAAAGAGAGGCAAAAGCAATTAAAGTCTGAAGCATGGAATAAAAAGAAAGCTGAAAATATTATATTTATTGGCAGAGGTTATTCTAATCTGTTACACAAAAAAGAAACAGATGTACAAAAACTAAAAGAAAACCAGATGCCTGTAATAGAAACAGACAGGGAACTTGCCGCATTTTTGCAAATAGAATACAACACTTTGCGCTATCTGGTATACCATAGAGATGTTATTACATTTGACAATTATTACCGTTTTGATATTCCAAAAAAAAGCGGTGGAATGCGTCATATAGCTGCACCTAAAACACAATTAAAAGCAGCTCAGAAACAAATATTAGAGCAAATTTTGCAAAAGGTAGAAGTGTCTGATTTATCCCATGGATTTATTAAATCAAGGTCTGTACTTACAGGCGCAAAAGCACATAATACAGCTCCTGATTTATTAATAAATATTGATTTGGAAAATTTTTTCCCTACTATTACATTTGAACGTGTAAGAGGCTTATATCAGTCTTTTGGCTACTCTGGCTATATAGCATCACTGCTTGCTATGATTTGTACCTATTGTGAAAGAATGCCGCTTGAAATAAAAGGAGAGTTAAAATATATCAAGACATCTGACAGGGTATTGCCGCAAGGCTCTCCTGCAAGTCCTATGATTACAAATATTATATGCAGAAATATGGATAAACGTATTAATGGTTTATGCAAAAAGTTAGGAATTACTTATACAAGATATGCAGATGATATGAGTTTTAGCTATATAGGTGACACTGATAATCTTGCTATAGGAAACTTTTTAAGCAGTGTTAATAAAATTATAGAAGCAGAGGGTTTTCATATGAAAAAAGAGAAAACTCATATATTAAGAAAACACAACAGACAGTATATTACTGGCATTGTAATTAACAATGAAGAAATTGGCGTTCCCAAGAAATGGGTTAAAGTTTTAAAGGCTTCTATATATAATGCACAGAAGTTAAAAGACTCAGGCGGTGTAGTATCTAGTAAGACAAAACATGAAATTGCTGGAAAAATTGCATGGCTTAAAAGCGTAAATGCAAAAAGATACGAAAAAGTTATAAATCAAGGGACAGAATTTTTAAAAAGTTTAAATTAGTTAAAATAAACTACAAATACTTATGGACAAGGCAAACTTTGATGTGTTTTATGGACAGGCACGCTCTCGCTTGAATGAATTACGCAGTGGTGCATAAAAGCCCTATGTTTTGATATAAAATAAGGGGAAATTTTATCGTATCTCTGCAAAAAAATTCAAAAGCCTGCAAGCCCTGATATTTAGCGGCTTACAGGCTTTTGTTATGCTAATATTGGAGTACCCATCACATATTGGAACGCCTTTGGATTCATGTTCTTTTCTTCAACAATGATACCTATGATATCGCTGAGATCATGCTTGTATGGTCTCGCAGATCTTAATTTTGTAGCCAGTAAATATTCAGGCTCTACAATTCGTACTTTTAGAACATTCGCAAATTCTCTGTAGTATTTACTATGTTCATAAAGTTTTGCAGAATAAGAGTCTGTATTCTTAAAATCAGAATTAAGCCAGTTGTGCTGTAGACCATACTTATCACCAACACTTATAGCTGCATCTTTTAAGGCTCTTTCAGATTTCATGATTGCATCTATGTCATAGCTTAATTCTCTAAATCCATATTTTGCAAGAATAGCCGCCCACCTACCATGACAATCTCTGCTGGAATGTTTTTTCCGTTTTGTTTCCGATATATTTTTCCTAAGTCTTTCAGGATATCAGTTAAATTTTCTTTTGTTATTTCAGACGACATTTCGTACATCTCCTTCTAAAAAATTGTGTTTTAAAAATTCAGGAATAGCATTTTCGTAGGCTTCGTCAAACACTTTCTGGTTTTTAAATAGTTCTAGTCCAATCCGTATTCCGCTCGGAATATACAGTTTTTCCAGCTTTTCTTCTCGTAAATAATCATAGCGGGTACAGAGCGGAACGCCGTTTTCTTTGTTTACATAATCAAGCATTGCCAGCAGATATAAAGCCCATGCTCCATGGTTTGCTTTCACGAGCTGGTTAATGGTATCTTCTATGATGAGCGTCCGGATAAACTCAATGTCACCTAGGTTGTGGAGCAGATGGCAGACATTGCTCCGGTATGCGTCAAAATGATCACAGTAGATCGTCTTTGCTGTTCCAGTTAGATTTTCTGCAAGCATGGACATATATTCTCCTTTTTTTAGTTTTGCACTCGTTATATGTTTGTATTATATCATATTTGGGTAAATTGTAAAACATCAAGTTTAGCTAGATGCTCAATTAGACAGTATACTCTAACTTGTTCTTTCGCAATTTCGCTTCTTCCTCTAAATCTACTTTATCTATTATGTAGTTTACCTCAGAGTACTAAAAAAACCATTACAGAGATTGCTTTTAGCTACGGATTTAATCATTTAAGCTATTTTTCAAAATTGTTTATCAAGAATTTCGTATGTACTCCACGTGAATATTGTAATAATAAAAATATGTGAAAAAAATAGATTGTAGAAACTCTATGGCTTCTTTTTTTGCATACAAAAAGAGGCATAGTTTTTACATTATACCTCTGAATAAATTAACCCCAGTATTTATTAACTTCTTCATAGGTTTCAACAGTACCACCTGCCATTCTTTATTTTCTTTGATTTTCTGGACTTCTTGTGCCAATTTTTCTGTAAAATCATTGGAAATTTTTAAATTTTCCCAAAGCTGTTCCTCTGGAATTGTAATCCTAATTATATTCTCCTGCTGGCTCACACCATGCACCTCTCTTTGCTTTAAATATACTATTTTCCTATGCACCAATGAAAAAGAAAATAACACGTTTTGCTTATACAATGTTTAATTTTTGTTTTAATGCGTCTTGTAGTACTTGAGAAAAATTTAATCCAGCTGCCACCGCAGAATCATTTAGCCACGATGGAATTGTGAGTGTCTTTTTGACAGCAGAATTATTCATAAGGCGGCGATATATAGTAGTATCGCAAAAAACATAAGTGATACCCTCCTACTAGTAGTGTATAATTATATTGTACACGTATAAAGTATGTATGTCAACGGTTTCATTGATATAGTCAGAATAAACGCATGAACGAAAT
>DESG01000142.1 GCA_002361175.1 Lachnoclostridium sp. UBA3320
TTTAAGGGGTATCTGAACTGTTACTTTTAGTTATGTTTATTCTGCAAAAATTAAAAAAAAGGCTTGCATTTTTAAATGACATATTATATAATAAGCAAGTGCTTTGAAAAGAAAGAAGCACTTGCAGATTTATTAATGGGCTATCGCCAAATGGTAAGGCACTGGACTCTGACTCCAGCATTTCAAGGTTCGAATCCTTGTAGCCCAGTTTAAGCTTTAAAGATATATATTTGATGGGCTATCGCCAAACGGTAAGGCACTGGACTCTGACTCCAGCATTTCAAGGTTCGAATCCTTGTAGCCCAGTTTAAAAAACAGGCTGATTATTCTAAAGCCTGTTTTTTTGCAATAAAAAATGCCTTGTGATAAGTTGTAGTTTATGATATACTCATATATACAATAAGTTACGGTATACTGCCGTAGAATGGAGGAAATTATGATTAAAGAAAGTTTTATAAAAAAATCAGGAGCAGTATTGTTAGTAGCTTCAATGGCAATAAGTGGTATAACCTGTGCTCCTTCTGTTACAAAAGCAGCAGATGAAGTATCTCTTGTGTATGATTCTAATGAAGCAGTTGCTAATACTGAAATTCCATATGATTTTTCAGTAGCCGATTCAGGTACAGTATATATTGATTTAATAGTTCCTGAGATGGTAAATGGTATGATGTCTTTTTATCAGAATGACGCATATGTTAATAATGAAAGATTAACAAATGATGCTAGTACATGGGAATATATTGAAGATGAGTATGGTTCTACATATGTTCATACAATGGCGTTAAAAAATCCTACACCAGCGGACTGGACTGTATCATTAAATTTTGATACTGAAACTGCTTATATATTATCAGTTTCACAGGAAAAGACTTTGGCAGCTCTCAATAAAAATTCTGTTACGCTGACAGCTGGTTTTTCAGACAAGCTTTCTGTTCAGGGTGCAGAAGGCACAGTTACATGGAAAAGCAGTAATAATAAGGTTGCAACCGTAAGTTCTGATGGCAATGTAACAGGTAAGAAAGCAGGTTCAGCAAAGATTACAGCTACAACAGAGAATGGTCAGGTTCTTACATGTACAGTTTCAGTTAAAAAGAATGTATATAACCAGAACAGAGTTTATCCAAATGCAGTAACTTATGGAAAATCGGTAGTTCAAGTTTATAAGATGTCTTATGATAAAAAAGGCAATCTTGTGATTAAAGCAAGTGTATTAAATAACAGTGGAAGAAGGTCTGCGGGAATTAAAAAACTTACTATTACAGTAAAAAATGACAAAAATAAGAAAGTTGGTACTTATACCATAAAAGATAAGAGATTTTCTTTAGACAGCAATGATTCCAAAGATTTTACATTTAAAATTAATAAATCTGATTTAAAGATTAAAAATGCTGATTTGCGTACAGCATCGTATAAAACAGGAGGCACAATTTTATATGTGCGCTAATATATAGTTAGATATATAGAAAAGAGAGATGCCTGGATATTGCAAAAATTGCAGTTTCTAGGCATTTCCATATTTAAAAAAATTAAGTAAACATTTCTTAATATATCTGTTATAATAGTTTTGTTTTAATTATGTTAAAATTAGGAGGATTTTATTATGAACAAGATTGATTTTATACGTAGTGAAATGATGGCAGCGATGAAGGCTAAAGACAAGGAACGTAAAAATGTCCTTTCAAGTTTGCTTACAGCTTTGAAAAATGTGCAGATAGATAAAAGAGAAGAGCTTACAGAAGAGGAAGAGAACCAAGTTGTGTTAAAGCTTATCAAGCAGTCTAAAGAAACGCTTGAAATGACCCCAGCAGACAGAAAAGATATTATAGATGAGTGTAATTACACTATAAAAGTACTTGAGGAATATGCTCCTAAGATGATGAATGAGGAGGAAATTAGGGAAATTGCCAATTCTGTTTTAAAAGAACTTGGCATAGACACACCAACAGCTTCCGACAAAGGTAAGATTATGAAAGCACTTATGCCAAAGGTGAAAGGAAAGGCTGACGGGAAACTTGTGAACCAAGTTATCAGCAGTCTGCTTGTATAGTCTGTTTATATCAAAAAAGAAAGGTTTGTTTTATCAATGAAATCTAAAATCATATGGCTTGTCATTCCCTGTTATAATGAGCAGGAGGTACTTTCTGAAACATCTAAACAACTTCAGGATATTATGTATGGGCTTATGGAAAAGGGAAAGATAAGTAATAAGAGCCGAATTGCATTTGTAAATGATGGTTCTAAAGATATGACATGGAATATAATATCACAACTTTATGAGGAAGATGGCATATTTACAGGCATAAACCTTGCGCATAACAGAGGACATCAGAATGCGCTGCTTGCAGGGCTTATGACTGCCAAAAACTATGCTGATGCTGCTATTTCACTAGATGCTGACCTTCAAGACGATGTTAATGTAATTGAACAGTTTATTGATAAATTTCTTGAGGGAAAAGACATTGTATATGGTGTACGTTCTGCAAGAGATACTGATACTGTATTTAAACGAGGTACTGCACGTGCATTTTATAAAGTGATGAAGTTTATGGGGGCTGATACTATTGAAGACCATGCTGATTACAGGCTTATGAGCAAGAGGGCACTTGAAGGTCTTGCACAGTTTAAAGAAGTGAATCTTTTTTTAAGAGGCATAGTTCCTATGATTGGATATGAAACAGATATTGTCTATTATGAACGCCATGAGCGTTTTGCTGGCGAATCTAAATATCCGCTTAAAAAGATGCTGTCCTTTGCAGTAGATGGAATTACATCATGCAGTGTAAAACCTATAAGAATGATTACAACGCTTGGTGTGTTGGTGTTTTCAGTAAGCATAATAATGTTGATATATTTTTTAGTAGTTTGGGCATTTGGAAGAACAGTTGCAGGTTGGACAAGTATAGTTATATCTTTATGGGGAATAGGGGGACTTATTCTGTTGTCACTTGGAATAATAGGTGAATATATAGGCAAGATATATATGGAAGTAAAAGAACGTCCAAGGTTTATAATAAAAGATGTACTTTATAATGATAAGGACATCTGACTGTGAAACAGGAGAGGATGTGCAGTAGGTATTCTGCACATCTTTGCCTGTAATATATTTAGTCATCGGTTTCTGTCTGTACTGAAAGTATCTGTCTTTTGCGTGCAAGTTCATCACTGTCAAGGTATTCATCATAAGTAGTTATCTTATCAATAAGTCCTCCTGGTGTAATTTCTATAATGCGGTTAGCTATAGTCTGTATAAACTGATGGTCCTGTGATGTAAACAAAACCACGCCTGGGAATTTGATAAGCCCGTTGTTAAGTGAAGTGATGGACTCCATGTCAAGATGTGCAGTAGGTTCATCTATTATAAGTATATTAGAGCCAAGTATCATCATCTTAGAAAGCATTACACGCACACGTTCACCACCAGAAAGCACATTTACTTTCTTAATACCATCTTCGCCAGGGAAGAGCATACGTCCAAGAAAACCACGTACATATGTCGGGTCTTTTTCAGGTGAAAAAGGCATAAGCCAGTCTACAATAGTTTCGCTGCCTTCAAATAGTTCTGTATTATCTTTTGGGAAATATGAAAAACTTGTAGTAACTCCCCATTTATATGAACCTTCATCTGGCTCCATCTCACCAGCAAGTATTTTAAATAAAGTAGTATTGGCTATTGTATTGCTTCCTACAAAAGCAATTTTATCTTCTCTGCCAACGATAAATGAAATATCGTCAAGAACTTTAACACCGTCTATTGTCTTAGAAATATGCTCCACAGTAAGAACTTCATTACCTATTTCACGGTCAGGGCGAAAGTCAATATATGGATATTTACGGCTTGAAGGTTTCATTTCATCAAGCTGAATTTTTTCAAGGGCGTGTTTACGTGAAGTAGCTTGCTTTGATTTGGAAGCGTTGGCACTGAAACGCTGTATAAAAGATTGCAGTTCTTTTATCTTCTCCTCTTTCTTTTTGTTGGCTTCTTTCATCTGTTTAATCATAAGCTGACTAGATTCATACCAGAAGTCATAGTTTCCAGTGTAGAGCTGTATCTTTGCATAGTCAATATCAGCAATATGCGTACACACTTTGTTTAAGAAATAACGGTCATGTGAAACAACAATTACTGTGTTATCAAAATTAATAAGAAATTCTTCAAGCCAGCGTATTGCTTCAAGGTCTAAGTGGTTAGTTGGCTCATCAAGAAGGAGTATGTCAGGGTTTCCAAAAAGAGCTTGTGCAAGCAAAACTTTAATTTTATCACTAGCAGGAAGTTCAGACATTTTTTTGTCATGGATATCTGTAGCTATTCCCAGTCCATTAAGTAAAGTAGCAGCATCAGACTCAGCTTCCCATCCGTCCATACCAGCAAACTCAGCTTCAAGTTCACTTGCCTTTATGCCATCTTCTTCAGTAAAATCTTCTTTTGCATATATCTCTTCTTTTTCCTTCATTATCTCATAAAGACGCTCATTGCCCATAATAACAGTGTCAAGTACCTTGCATCCGTCATACTGGAAATGGTCCTGTTTAAGGAAAGAGAGCCTCTGTCCTGGTGTAATTACAATTTCACCTTTACTTGGTTCAATTTCACCTATTAGGATTTTTAAAAATGTGGACTTACCTGCACCATTAGCACCAATAAGCCCATAGCAGTTGCCTTCTGTAAACTTAATATTTACATCTTCAAATAATGCTTTTTTACCCAGTCGCAGGGTTACATTGTTTGCCTGTATCATTTTACATAATTCCTTTCTTTGTTGTTTAAGGTTCTAACTTTTTCTATTTTACAGTAAAATAGTGATTTTGCAAGGTTTTTTGAAGATAATCTTCTTTTTTTATAAATTTATCTAACTTTGTTTTGCATGATTGGGAAAAGTGTAGTAATATATAAAATAGGATATTGGCACATTAAAGAACAGGCAATGCAACTGTATTGCCAGACATAATAATTCTAAGGAGATACGATGGAAAAAAAGAATAGTCTTTTTAACATTCAACCAGGAGATACTTTATCTTTTGGCATAATAAGGGTAGCTGCGGGAGTGCAGTTTTCCATATACCTTCCAGATGGAAATGACTGTAAGCTTAAATTTTATTATACAGGAAGAAAAGAACCAGCATGTATTATACCGCTTACTAATGAATACAAACGAGGCGGCGTCTATTTTATAACTATTACAGGAATAAATAAAACCGATAGTAGAGAACGCAGCCTTATGCAGATACTATCCCAAGATTTTGAGTATATGTATGAAGCTAGCGGCAGAGAATTTGTTGACCCATATGCACATATAATACACGGAAAACAAGTTTGGGGAAAAGTACTAAACAGCAGTCAGAAAGAATTTGTGCGAGGCGGAATATGCCTTGATGAGTTTAACTGGGAAGATGACCATCAGATTATGAGGCCATTTGATAAGGTTATATTATACCAGCTTCATGTAAGAGGGTATACAAAACACCCATCTTCAGGTGTTAAAAATAAAGGAACGTATAAAGGATTGGTGGAAAAAATACCATATATGAAAGACCTTGGAATAAATGCACTTCTTTTGCTTCCATGTTATGAGTTTAATGAGATACAAGAAGAAGTGTATATATACAATGGCAGACCTATTACAAAAGATAAGGCAGAAGAAATAAGCTCTAATGATAGAGATGCACTTCAAAGTTATATAAGGTTAAATTATTGGGGATATGGGGCAGGGAATACATACTATCTTGCCCCTAAAACTGCATACGCATCAGATAAAAGTAATCCTGTGAGTGAATTTAAAAACTTT
Organism: Lachnoclostridium sp. UBA3320; assembly: GCA_002361175.1. GTDB lineage: Bacteria > Bacillota > Clostridia > Lachnospirales > Lachnospiraceae > Butyribacter. Next base: position 5,784 of record DESG01000142.1, read on the forward strand.
GTTAAAGCTTTCCATAAAGAAGGAATAGAGGTTCTTATGGATATATATTTTTCACCTGGAACTAATCTCTATCTTATGACAGATTGTTTAAGAAATTGGGTGCTTGAGTATCATATTGATGGTTTTCGTATAAATAATGACGTTATGCCTGCCTTAGCACTTATATCAGACCCCGTACTTTCTGGTGTTAAGATAATTACTTCATATTGGGATGATGGGCTTTTGCATAGTCAGGGCAGTTGTTCTGGAAAATTTCTTGCTGAATACAATGAAGGGTTTATGAATGATGCCAGAAAATTTTTAAAAAGTGACGAGGGTATGACTGGAAGCTTTGCAGAACGTTTTAGGCGCAATCCGTCAAAATATTCAGTTATTAATTTTATAACACATGTCAATGGCTTTACGATGATGGACCTTGTATCATATGATATAAAACACAATGAGTCCAATGGTGAAAAGAACAGAGATGGTACAGATTATAACTATAGTTGGAACTGTGGTACAGAGGGCAAGTCAAGAAAACAAAGCATTTCCATAAAGCGTATGAGACAGATAAGAAATGCTTTTATTATGTTACTTTTAAGCCAAGGTACACCTATGATTCTTGCAGGCGATGAATTTGGCAATACACAATCTGGCAATAACAATGCATACTGCCATGATAATAATATTACATGGCTTAACTGGAAATATGGCAAACGTGAAGCAGAAATACTTGAGTATGTAAAAAAACTGATATCGTTTAGGAAAGAACACCCTATACTTCATCATCCTGAATATTTACCAATGTCTGACAATAAGCGCCTGGGTCTGCCTGCAATATCAATACATGGCACACAGGCATGGAGAGCAGACTATTCTAATTATAACAGAATGATTAGTTTTCTGTTAAATGGTGGCTACACAGATGATGGACATGGCGGCACAGATGATATTATTTATATTATATTTAATATGTACTGGGAGTCTAAGACATTTGACATACCATCACTTCCTGCTGGCAAAAAGTGGTATACAGCGATTACTACTTATGATAATATGTTTTATGATATACCAGCGAAAAAGAAAAAAACAGAAAAAAGTAGAGTCAAAGCTGCAAAAACAGATAAAAAAGAGATGGAATTACAGAGAAAAACTGTTGTTCCACCACGCTCAATTGTTGTATTTATTGGCAGATAAAATTTATAAAAACCCCTGATACTTACTGCATCAGGGGTCTAGTACATAAGATACAATTTAGTGTCAAAATATTTTAGAGATTGTGATTTTTCATAATCTCTTCGTACAGGTTAAGGTCACAGACATTAGTCTGATTGTAATGGCTGCAAGTCTGACATGTCACAGGACTTTCCTTAGTTGAGTTTGTTGCACCACAACCACAGTCTTTACCACATGAGCAGTAACGTGTACATCTTTCAGCAACTTCTTTCATTGTTTTTGCATCTTTTTTCATAATTCTCCTCTTTTCTGCGCTGTCGTTTGTCATCTGTATCAAGTATGCATACAGCGCAAGGCATACTTGATGCTTTAAAGCACTATTATTTATAATTAAGACAAATGCGTTATCTGTTACTATTATTCATGACAATAGGTTTGCTGGCGAAGCCTGCAATCTATTGTTTATAACAGGCAATTTGTCGTGATATTATTATTTACAGAAAGGCAATTTTTATGAATCTAATTAAAATAAATGATATTAAACTTACCATGTCGATGCTTCTTTTAAAAGATGCGTTTGATGGCTTTTTTCTTGAAAAAGCAGAGGTTGTTACATACGCAAAACTTGTATTAAATGGAAGAAGAAACAAAAATTGGTATGAAGAAGAAAATCTTGATAAAATTTTTAATACAGAATTTGTCAGATGGAGAGAAATTAAGCATATTTTCTTTGAATATATTAAAGGAAAGAAAACACCTGATATATTTAAAATATCTTTAAAAGCAGATGAAGAGATTGCAGAAATATTTTTAAAAGACAGTGGTTTTTATGAAAAATATGTAGAAGAGAAACCAGAACTGCACTTACAATTAAGATACGAAAAGAAAGAGTTATGCGTTGTAACAGGAATATACAATAGTAATTTTACACTAGATAAAACGGTTGAAAATGCATGGGATGAAGCTGTTTCTAAATGGTTTATAAAAAATAAAATTTCTGTCTTGTAATATATTTTTAATTGTTTTAGAATAGACAGAATACATAGAAAAGGAGGTATGTTAATATGCTAAAAACTTTAGGAGCGCATATTAAAGAATTTAAAAAAGATTCCATACTTACACCTGTATTTATGATTCTGGAAGTTATCATGGAGACAATTATTCCCTTTATGATGGCATCTATCATTGATGATGGTGTAGAGGCAGGAAACTTGAACCATATTTTTCTTATGGGAAGTTTAATGGTTATTACTGCGCTTATAAGTTTATGGACAGGTGTAATGGGTGGAAAATATGGAGCAAGAGCATCTACAGGCTTTGCCAGAAATTTAAGAAAAGCGATGTTTGAAAATATACAGACATTTAGCTTTTCAAACATTGACAAATTTAGTACATCTGGGCTTGTAACAAGACTTACTACTGATGTGACAAATATTCAGAATGCATATCAGATGATATTGCGTATGTGTATGCGTGCACCAGCATCGCTTATCTGTGCAATGGCTATGTCATTTTATGTAAATGCAAGAGTTGCACTTGTATATCTAGGAGCAGTCTGTATTCTTGGTATTATACTTTTTATTATTGTAAAGTTTGCTATGAAATATTTTAATCAAGTTTTTAGAAAATATGATACACTTAATGAAAGCGTTCAGGAAAACGTATCTGCAATCAGAGTTGTAAAAGCATATTCAAGAGAAGATTTTGAAAAGAGCAAATTTATGAAAGCCTGTAATAATATCTATAATATGTTTTTAAAGGCTGAAAGAATTGTTGCATTTAATGCGCCTGTTATGCAGCTTGCAGTTTATTCATGTATACTTTTAATAAGCTGGATAGGTGCAAAGATGATTGTAGGCGGCTCTATGACAACTGGTGAACTTTCACAGCTTTTGACATATTGCATGAACATACTTATGAGCCTTATGATGCTTTCAATGATATTTGTAATGATTACAATGAGTATTGCAAGTGCTGAACGTATTGCAGAGGTTCTTAATGAAAAGGCAGACATAACAAATCCTGAGAATCCTATAATGACCGTCCCTGATGGAAGTATAAAATTTGAACATGTAAGTTTTAGTTATAGAAGTGATGCCGAGACACCTGTTCTTAAAGATATCAACCTTGATATAAAACAGGGTGAAATGATAGGTATAATCGGTGGTACAGGAAGCGCAAAGTCAAGTCTTGTAAATCTTATAAGCAGACTTTATGATGTCTCTGAAGGAAGTATTTTGGTTGGTGGCAATGATGTAAGGAATTACGATATAGAGACTTTAAGAAATGAAGTCTCTGTTGTACTGCAAAAAAATGTACTTTTTAGCGGAACTATTTTAGAAAATTTAAGATGGGGTGATGCCAATGCTACAGATGAAGAGTGCATACACGCCTGTAAACTTGCATGTGCCGATGAATTTATTGAAAAAATGCCTGATGGTTACAACACATATATTGAGCAAGGTGGAAGCAATGTTTCAGGAGGTCAAAAACAGCGTCTGTGTATAGCAAGGGCTCTTATAAAGAAACCAAAAGTTCTTATACTTGACGATTCCACAAGTGCTGTAGATACTGCAACAGACAGTAAAATACGCAGGGCGTTTGCAGAAGAGATACCAGGTACTACAAAGATTATAATTGCACAGCGTATTTCAAGCATTAAAGACTGTGATAAGATAATCGTAATGGAAGATGGCTATGTTGACGGTTTTGGAACACATGATGAGCTTTTGTTATCTAACGAAATTTACCGTGATGTATATGAGTCACAGATGAGCGGAAGCGGCGATTTTGATGAGAAGTCATAATAGGAAAATGGAGGTAGAATAATATGGCAGGAAAACAAGGTATGGGACCTGGAGCTAGGGGAATGCGTGGGAGAGGACCTAGACAAAAGATTGAAAATCCAGGCAAGCTTTTTGCACGTCTTATGAAATATATTTTTAAATTTTATTGGCTGCACTGTATTATTGTCTTTATAGGAATTATAGTAAGTGCGCTTGCTAATGCGCAAGGTACAATGTTTACCAGAACACTTATAGATGATTATATTATACCGCTTACCAAAGCAGCCAATCCTGATTTTTCAGGACTGGCGGCTGCAATTATGCATGTTGCAGTATTTTATGGTATTGGCATACTTGGAACTTTTTCCTACAATATGCTTATGATTTATGTCACACAGGGAATGCTTAGAAACTTGCGTATAGAGATGTTTAACAAAATGGAATCTCTTCCTATTAAATATTTTGACACTCATGCACATGGTGATATTATGTCAATTTATACTAATGATATTGATACACTTAGGCAGATGATAAGTCAGAGCATACCTCAGTTTATCTCAAGCATGGTGACAATTATTAGTGTATTTATATATATGGTAATACTTAGTGTGCCGCTTACTATTATTACACTTATTATGATTGCTGTTACACTGTTTGCAACAAGCAAGCTTGCTGGGCTTAGTGGTTCTTACTTTTTAGCACAGCAGAAAGATATAGGAAAAGTAAACGGATATATTGAAGAAATGATGGAAGGACAAAAAGTTGTAAAAGTATTTTGTCACGAAGAAGAGAGTAAAGAAGGTTTTAACAAGCTTAATGACCAACTTTTTGAGAGTGCTAACAATGCTAATAAATTTGCCAACATACTTATGCCAGTCAATGCACAGCTTGGCAATATAAGCTATGTAATATGTGCTATTGCTGGAGGATTTTTGGCACTTAACAATATAAATGGTTTTACAGTTGGCTCTCTTGTAAGTTTCCTTACATTTAATAAGTCTTTCAGTATGCCAGTAAATCAGATGAGCCAACAGCTTAATTCAGTTGTAATGGCACTTGCAGGAGCAGACAGGGTATTTAAACTTATTGATGAAAAACCAGAAACTGATGAGGGATATGTAGAACTTGTAAATGCAAAAGAGGATAAAAATGGTGAACTCACAGAATCTGATGAACGCACTGGTATGTGGGCATGGAAACATTACCACAAAGACAGCAATACAACTACTTATGCAAGGATGCAAGGCGATATTGTATTTGATGGTGTTGATTTTGGTTATAATGATGACAAAATAATACTGCATGATATTAAGATATATGCAAAGCCAGGACAAAAAATAGCATTTGTCGGTGCAACAGGTGCAGGAAAGACTACTATTACTAATCTTATAAACCGTTTTTATGATATACAAGATGGTAAAATACGTTATGATGGCATAAATGTCAATAAGATTAAGAAAAAAGACTTACGTAATTCACTTGGAATAGTGTTACAAGATACACACCTTTTTACTGGCACAGTTAAAGAAAATATAAGATATGGTAAGCTTGATGCAACAGATGAAGAAGTTATTGCTGCTGCAAAGCTTGCTAATGCACACAGCTTTATAAAAAGGCTTCCTAAAGGATATGACACAATGCTTACAGGTGATGGTGCTAATTTAAGCCAAGGTCAGAGACAGCTTCTTGCTATTGCAAGGGCAGCAGTTGCAGACCCACCTGCACTTATACTTGACGAAGCAACAAGCTCTATTGATACTAGAACAGAAAAACTTGTGCAAAAAGGTATGGATAGGCTTATGAGCGGAAGGACAACATTTGTCATAGCTCACCGCCTTTCAACAGTACGTAATAGCGACTGTATAATGGTGCTTGAACAAGGACGCATAATTGAAAGAGGTACACATGACGAACTTATAGAGAAACAGGGCAAGTATTACCAACTCTATACAGGAAAAATAGGAAATAGTCTTGCAGGATAAGAATTTAAAGTTTACAAATGCTTTTACAAGTGATATAATAAATCCAACAGAAATGTTTTATTCCACTAGCCATTAAAAATGTGCTTTATGTGTTTTTAATTGTGGAATTATAAAAAATAAAGGAGGTAATTTATTATGTTGCTTAGCACATATCAGAAGGTTTTAGCCCTATTTCAAAGTGGAAATGGTTATAGAAATGCTTCTGAACTTAAAGATTCAAAGATTACTACAGTACAAATTAAAGAACTTGTTAAAAAAGGGATTGTTGAACACGTTTCACATGGTTTTTATTGGCTTGTTGATGAAGAAAACGGAAAACCAGATAACTATAAGCTTATAGAGGCGTGTATGGTCAATCCAAGGGCAGTTATATGCGCTGACAGTGCATGTTATTATCATGGACTGATAGATAAAGAGCCAGAAGTTTTGTCAGTAGCTACACTTAAAACAGACCGCTCACGTATGCAGCTTAATTTTCCTGTGTGTAGGCATTATTATTCAAACTTAGCATTTGAACAAGATATGACTGTTGAAAATACACCATATGGAAAAATAAGAGTATATGATATTGAAAGAAGTGTGTGTGACTGCATACGTTTTCGAGAGGACATAGGAAGTGAAATGCTTGAACTTATAATAAGTAATTTTCTTGAAAGAAATGGCAATCAGATGGACAGACTTTTAGCTTATGCTGATGCAATGCGTGTAGGAAAGATTGTACGTATTAAATTAAATCAGATTGAAGAGTAATTAAAAAAGTAGAAAAAAGGAAGGCGCAGGGAAGAGGAGTTGCTGATTTATTATGAATAAAGTATATAATAAACTTTTAAATTGTTATGATTGTTTTAAGTCAAAGATTGATTTTACACCAGATATTGCACTTGTGCTTGGCTCAGGGCTTGGTGACTATGCAGACGGAATAGATATCGTGGCAGAACTTGATTACCACGATATTGAGGGTTTTCCAGTGTCAACAGTTCTAGGACATCAAGGTAAATATATCTTTGGTTATGTGAATGGAGTACCTGTTGTATGTATGAAAGGCAGGGTACACTATTATGAAGGATATAATATAAATGATGTTGTACTTCCAATAAGGCTTATGAAGCTTATGGGTGCAAAAGTACTTTTTTTAACTAATGCATCAGGAGGCATTAATACAGATTTTTGCGCAGGAGATTTTATGCTTATAAAAGACCATATTGCAAGTTTTGTGCCATCACCTCTTATTGGAGAAAATATAGAAGAACTTGGTGTGCGTTTTCCTGATATGAGCAATATTTATAACAGAGAACTTAGGAAAGTGATAAAGCGTACTGCTGCCCTTCTTGATATACCGTTACAAGAAGGTGTGTACATACAGCTTACAGGTCCTAATTATGAAACACCAGCAGAGATACGTATGTGCCGTACACTTGGAGCTGATGCAGTGGGCATGAGTACAGCATGTGAAGCAGTTGCAGCAAACCATATGAATATGATGATATGTGGTATTTCATGCATTTCTAATATGACAGCAGGAATTACAGCAAATCCGCTTACACATAAAGAAGTGCAGGAGACAGCAGATAGAGTTGCTCCATTGTTTAAAAAACTTGTGACAGAGTGTATAAAAAATATTGCACAATTTATAGAGTGAAAAGAGCCAAAATGCTTCCCATTTTTCTAGCATTGTATATTAAAAAGGAGCTGTATACTATTTTTCAAGTATCACAGCTTCTTTTTTAATCAATACAAAGTAATTGAATTCAAGCAGTTGTATTTAATACAAGTTTCGTATATAATATTGATGAAAAAAATCAGAATGGAGCGAATGGTATGTTAGAATTACAAAATGTAAGTTACCAAGTAAATGATAAAAGTGATAAAAGCAATGACAAAGAGATATTAAAAAACATTAATCTAAATATTAACGAGCATCTTGTAGTGATTACAGGACCTAATGGCGGCGGCAAGTCAACACTTGCCAAAATAATAGCAGGAATAATAAAGCCAATATCAGGCAAAATTATATTAGATGGCGAAGATATCACAAATATGTCCATTACTGAGAGAGCAAATAAAGGCATAAGTTTTGCTTTTCAGCAGCCTGTACGTTTTAAAGGTCTTACTGTTATTGATATGATACGTCTGTCAGCAGGAAAAGATATGACAATATCAGAAGCATGTGACTACCTGTCAGAAGTAGGTCTGTGTGCCAAAAATTATATCAATAGGGAAATCAATGCAAGTCTTTCAGGCGGTGAGATGAAACGTATTGAAATTGCAATGGTTCTGGCAAGGGGAACAAAATTTTCTATATTTGATGAACCAGAAGCAGGCATAGATTTATGGAGCTTTCAAAACCTTATTCAAGTATTTGAAAAGATGTATAAGACAATAAAAGGCTCTATACTTATTATTTCACACCAAGAAAGAATTTTAAATATAGCAGATAGGATAATTGTTTTAGCTGATGGACAAGTAACTAGTGAGGGCAGCAGAGAAGAAGTTATGCCAAATCTTATAAAGAGTGACATAGCGTGTCCTACATTGCTTGATAAAATAATATAATATAAAGGGGGTAAATCCATTGGATACTATAGAAAAAAACTTGATAGCACAAGTAGCAGATATTCACAAAGTACCAGAAGGAGCGTATAATATACGCTCTAATGGGGAGCTTGCAGGCAGAAATACCACTGCTAATATAGATATAGTCACAAAAGAGGACAAACCTGGCATTGATATAATTGTAAAACCTGGTACTAAAAATGAAAGTGTCCATATACCTGTAGTTTTAAGTATGTCAGGGCTTAAAGATATGGTGTATAATGATTTTTATATAGGTGAAGGCTCTGATGTTACAATTGTTGCTGGTTGTGGAATACACAACTGTGGCATTGATACATCAGAACATGATGGAGTTCACACATTTTATATTAAAAAGGACGCAAAGGTTAAGTATATAGAAAAGCACTATGGTGAAGGTGATGGCACAGGTAAACGTATACTAAACCCTACTACCATAATAAATATAGAAGAGGGCGGCTATATGGAGATGGATTCTGTGCAGATTAAAGGTGTGGATTCTACTAAACGTGACACAAAAGCATACCTTTCAGATGGAGCAACTCTTGTTATACATGAGAAAATAATGACACATGGCTTGCAGACTGCGGAAACTAATTTTGAAGTAGACCTTGATGGAAAGAGCAGTAGTGCCAATGTTGTATCACGTTCTGTCGCAAAAGAAAACTCCAAACAAGTATTTAATTCTAAGATAAATGGCAATAATGAATGTAATGGGCATACAGAGTGTGATGCTATTATAATGGATAATGCAAGTGTCAGTGCTATACCACAACTTACTGCCAATAACATTGACGCTGCACTTATACATGAAGCTGCAATAGGTAAGATTGCAGGTGAACAGCTTATTAAGCTTATGACGCTAGGGCTTACAGAAGCAGAAGCAGAAGAGCAGATAGTTAATGGATTTTTAAAGTAAATATATGGAGATTGTATTATGGACAAAGTTGCAATAGTAACAGACAGTAATAGTGGAATTACACTGAGTGAGGCTAAAAAGCTTGGTATAAAAATAGTCCCTATGCCGTTTCTTATTAATGGACAGACTTATTATGAAGAAATAAGCTTGTCACAAGAAGAATTTTTTAAGCGACTTGAAGATGATATAGATATATCAACTTCACAGCCTGAGCCTGGCTCGGTTACTGATATATGGGATGAGGAGTTAAAACATGCGAACGAAGTTGTGTATATACCTATGTCAAGTGGACTGTCAAGTTCATGCCACACTGCTGCCATGCTTTCAGAAGAATATGATGGCAGAGTGTGTGTAGTAGACAATCAACGCATTTCTGTTACACAGAGACAGTCTGTTCTAGATGCTATTGCACTGGCTGACAGAGGCATGAGTGCGGCGCAAATAAAAGAATACCTTGAAAAAGTAAAGTTTGAATCAAGTATATATATAATGTTAGACACGCTTAAATACCTGCGCAAAGGTGGAAGAATTACTCCTGCTGCCGCTGCACTTGGCTCTGCTCTGCGGTTAAAACCTATACTTCAGATACAAGGTGAAAAGCTTGATGCATATACTATTGCAAGGACAAAAAAACAAGGCATAAGCAAGATGCTTTCAGCAATGGAAGACGATATAGCTAAACGCTTTGGTGGTGTTTGTAATGTCCATTTGGAAGTTGCGCATACAAAGAATAAAGAGGCAGCACTTGACTTTGCAGAAACAATTAAACAAAAGTTTG
>DESG01000135.1:0-492 GCA_002361175.1 Lachnoclostridium sp. UBA3320
AAGTAATTGGAGAAATTATCTTACCATCTTTTGCCTTGGCAAAATTTAGATATTAAGATGCATAAAGTTGTATTTGATTTTATATTTGATAAATATTGATATTATTATTCTAGTTGTTATATATATAATAATTAACATAGAAGGAATTATCTTTAATGGCATTTCATATATATTTTGGCGATTTATAGTAAGTTGCCATATAAATAACAACAAAATTGTTACAGTGCAGCCGTATTGTTCATTTTTATATTTCTTTTTAGTAAAGTTGCATTTCTTGGCTGTATATAAAAGTATAAAGTCTTGTATGTCATCATTTGTATTTTGACGTGTACTTTCAATAAGTTCTAAAACTATAGGAATAAAAAAAGATGCCAGGAAAATATACAGTGGTGTTATCCTGGTTGGATAATATATTACTACAATAAAGATAAGTATCATAAATATGTATTTTGAATATTTAAGTCCTGTATATCTGCTTATTAAAGATAATTC
>DESG01000135.1:547-22912 GCA_002361175.1 Lachnoclostridium sp. UBA3320
TGTATTTATGAACAATATATCGTGCAATTATTATAAAATATATATATGTTTTAGTCAAAAGTGAAAAATTTACTTTTAAATTTACGACAAATGGTATATAATGATAAAGTGTATGTTTAAATTTGTTTAACTTTGGAAAAAATAGAGTAATAAGTTGCGTTGAAAGGAGAAAATAAATGGCAGGCAGCGATATCGGAATTGATTTAGGTACAGCTAATGTACTGGTTTATATAAAAGGTAAGGGTGTAGTTTTAAGGGAACCATCAGTAGTTGCATTTGACCGTGACACCAATAAAATAAAAGCAATCGGAGAAGATGCAAGACTCATGCTTGGACGTACTCCTGGCAATATTGTTGCAGTACGTCCGCTGCGTCAAGGTGTTATTTCTGATTATACTGTAACTGAAAAGATGTTGCGGTATTTTATCCAGAAGTCATGTGGCAAAACACGCTTTAGAAAGCCACGTATCAGTGTTTGTGTTCCAAGTGGTGTTACTGAAGTTGAAAAAAAAGCTGTAGAAGACGCAACATATGAGGCTGGAGCAAGAGAAGTAGCAATTATAGAAGAGCCTATAGCTGCAGCTATAGGTGCAGGAATTGATATAGCAAGACCATGTGGTAACATGATTGTAGATATAGGAGGAGGTACAGCGGATATAGCTGTAATTTCGCTTGGCGGTACGGTGGTCAGTACGTCTATTAAAGTTGCTGGCGATGATTTCGATGAAGCTATTGTAAGGTATATGCGTAAAACACATAATCTTCTCATAGGTGAGAGAACTGCTGAAGATATAAAAATTACAATCGGGTCTGCATATAAACGCCCAGAAGTTATATCTATGGATGTAAGAGGACGTAACCTTGTTACAGGTCTTCCTAAAACTATAACAGTGACGTCTGATGAAACATTAGAAGCATTAAAAGAGATAACATCTCAGATAGTTGAAGCGGTACATGCAGTACTTGAAAAGACACCGCCTGAACTTGCAGCAGACGTTTCAGACAGAGGAATTGTACTTACAGGCGGTGGAAGTCTATTATATGGACTTGAAGAGCTTATAGAAGAAAGGACAGGCATTAATACGATGACAGCAGATGATCCGATGACGGCTGTTGCAGTAGGAACTGGAAAATTTGTCGATTTCTTGAGTGGAAAACGTGACGAGCCTAAGTAATCTTAATTTATATGTAACCAATAGTTTATATCTTGTATTGCCTTATGTCAAATTTTATACTATAATATAGCTATCAGTTACAGTTAATTTTGTGCGGAAGGGGAATATCGATGGTTAGAGGATTATACACTGCATATACAGGTATGATTAATGAACAAAAGAGACTGGAAGTCATCTCTAATAACCTTGCCAATTCGGCTACGGTAGGTTATAAGGCAGAAAATGTCACCAGTCAATCTTTTAAGGATATGATGGCCGTTAAAATAAGGGATGGTTCTAATGCGTTTTTAGATGTGCCTATTGGTGATATGAATCTTGGTGTAAAAATAGGCGAAACTTATGTAGACTGGAGCCAGGGTTCTCTTAGAGAAACTGGCAATACATATGACATTGCCATACAAGGCAATGGTTTTTTTCAAATGAGGGTTACATATGCTAATGGCAATGATGAGATAATGTATTCTCGCAATGGGCAGTTTACCATGACAAAAGATGGTTTTATAGTTGATTCTTATGGAAACCACTTACAGGGTTCAAGCGGTGATTTGCAGATACCAGTAGATACTGCTGAGGTTGCAATAAAGAATACAGGTGCAGTATTTGCAGATGGCGTGCTTATAGACAGAATTACAATTACAGATTTTGAAGATTATAATTATTGTGAATTATATGGCGAAAATATGCTCAGACCAGTGGATGGTGCAACACAGATACCATCTAATGCTACTATGCTTCAGGGATTTACAGAACAGTCTAATGCCAATGTCATTGACCAGATGGTTTCTATGATTACGATAACACGTGCATATGAGGCTGGACAAAAGATGATACAGACACAGGACAATCTTATCGGCAAGGCTGTTACTGAAGTTGGAAAACTCTAGTTTACCATAACAAAGGGAAAGGAGTATGAACTGATAATATGATGAGGTCACTTTGGACTGCTGCATCGGGCATGAAAGCTCAACAGATAAGTCTTGATACTATATCAAATAATTTGGCAAATATTAACACAACTGGTTATAAGAAAGAAACGACAACATTTCAGTCACTTTTATATCAGACAGTACAGGAAAAGACTAATGATACCAATAGCAATGAAAAGCCTATTGGTGCACAGGTTGGTCTTGGTGTAAGGATTTCTTCAATACATACATCATATAATGGAGATGGAGAACTTATTGCAAGTGATGGAGATTTTGACTTTGGAATAAATGGTGATGGTTTCTTTATGATAGAGATGCCTGACGGTTCTATGTCATACACAAGAAATGGTCATTTTATTATGGCAGTAGACACTGATGGCATGACGCTTACAACAGCAGATGGCTATCCAGTTCTTGATACCAATGGCAACCATATCACATTTGATATGAATTTTGATACTACTACATTATATTTTGACAATTATGGCAATATATTTGCAAGAGGTGATGATAACAATCCAGTTTCTTTAAATATTTCGATTGGTCTGACGCAGTTTAACAATCCTTCTGGACTGAATAAGATAGGAGACAGTTATCTTTCAGAGTCTATTGCATCAGGAACACCAAGGGTAGAAGGAATTGACCAAGTTATTAAAAGAAGTATTATCAAACATAAGTATTTGGAACATTCAGGTGTTCAGGCAGTAGATGAGATGGTTGACATGATTGTTACACAGCGTGCTTATGAAATGAATTCAAAGGCAATACAGGCTTCTGATGAAATGTTGCAGCAAGCTAACAATCTAAGGTCATAGAAAGGTAAGGTGATATTGTGAGTTCTGTATTAGATATATCATCTATATATGATACATATAATAACTTAAATTCAGTTTCAGGTTCATCATTGCAGAACAAGCTTGACAATATAGGTTCTGAAAGCGATGATAAAAAACTTATGGAAGTATGTAAAGACTTTGAGTCATATTTTGTACAGAAGATAATTGAAGAATCCAAAAAAACACTTGAGAATGAAGATGAACAGGGAGAATATATGCAGTATTTTAGCAATATGCTCAATGAGACATATGCTGATGCAATAGTTGAAGGCGGTGGGCTTGGGCTTGCGCAGCAGCTTTACGATTCAATGAAGACACAATATAATTTATAATTAATGGGCCGCTGCTTTACTGACAGCGGTCTTATGCATTTTATAAAGAAGGGAATGCTTTTGCAATGATAGAGACTGAAGGGTATGTTGAACGCATTACTTTCCGAAATGAAGATAATGGTTATACAGTGCTGTATCTTGCCAACCCTTCAAACAGTGAAGATGAAGTGTGTTGTGTGGGATATTTTTCTTTTGTATCTGAAGGAGAATATCTTATAGTTAAAGGCAGGGAGGTAGTACATAAGAACTATGGTCCACAAATACAAGTAGAAAGTTATGAAGAAAAACAGCCTGATAATAAAATTTCCATTGAAAAATACCTTGCTTCTGGTGCTATAAAGGGAATAGGTTCTGTGCTTTCAGCCAAAATAGTTAAAAAGTTTGGAACAGATACTTTTAGGATAATTGAAGAAGAGCCAGAACGACTTGCAGAAATTAAAGGTGTAAGCATAAAAATGGCGATAAACATAGCAGAACAATTTCTTGCAAAAAAACAAATGCGGCAAGCGGTGATATTTTTGCAAGGATATGGCATAACTATGAATATGGCAGTAAAAATTTATAAATTCTATAAAGACGACTTATACGAAGTTCTTAAAAAAAATCCATATAGACTTGCACAAGATATATCTGGCATAGGATTTAAAACAGCAGATGAAATTGCTATGAAAGCAGGATTTTATAAAGACTCGCAATTTAGAATACAATCAGGTATTTTGTACACACTACAACAGTCAGGTACAAATGGTCACTGTTACTTGCCAGAAGAGGAACTTGCCAATCTTGCATCAGAAGTTTTAATGTTAGATAGGGAAGTAGTGTTAAAAGAAATAAAATCACTTTCTATGAATAAAAAAATTATGATACAAGAAATTGCAGATGAGAGAAGATTGTATACAAGCAGACTTTACTATATGGAACTAAGCTGTGCGAGAATGCTTCTTGACCTTAACATACCTTTTCCTGCTGATGAAAAGGAGCTTGAAAAACAGGTTGGCAATATTGGCAATAAACAAAATATAGTGCTTGATGATATGCAAAAAAGAGCGGCTTGTCAAGCTGCAAAAAATGGCGTTATGATAATAACAGGAGGTCCTGGAACTGGTAAGACTACTACTATAAATACTATACTTAATCTTTTAGAATCAGAAGGGCTTGATATACTTCTTGCAGCACCTACAGGAAGAGCTGCTAAAAGAATGTCTGAAACTTCTGGCAGAGAGGCACAGACAATACACAGGTTGCTTGAAGTAAATGGCAGTGCAGATAATAATAAAAATGATATGCATTTTGAAAGAAATGAATTAAAACCACTTGAAGCAGATGCTGTTATAGTAGATGAGTTTTCTATGGTAGATATATATCTTTTATATGCACTGTTAAAAGCACTTGTGCCAGGTACACGTCTTATAATAGCAGGTGATATAAATCAGCTTCCTTCAGTAGGACCTGGCAATGTATTAAAAGATATGATACAGTCAGGATTTTGCAATGTAGTAAAACTAAATCACATATTCAGGCAGGCAGCAGAAAGTGAAATAGTAACTAATGCTCACAAAATTAATGCAGGTGTGCAGATAAGTCTTGACAATAAAAATATGGATTTTTTTCATCTTGAAAGAGACAACCCACAAGACGTAATAAATGTTATAATACAACTTGTTATGAAAAATCTTCCGCCATATGTTGGTGCTTCTACATATGATATACAGGTGCTTGCTCCTATGAGAAAAGGAGTGCTCGGTGTAGAAAATCTTAACAAAGTGCTTCAAAGTTATATGAATATGGAGTCACTTGATAAGAGGGAACGAGAATTTCATGGTACACTTTTTAGAGAAAATGACAAAGTGATGCAAGTTAAGAATAATTATCAGATTAAATGGGTTAAGAAAAACAAGTATGGTGATATATATGAAGAAGGTATGGGTGTTTTTAATGGTGATATGGGAATTATAAAAAGAATACTTGATATAGAAGAAAGTGTCGTAGTTGAGTTTGAAGAAGGCAAACTTGCAAGTTATGGATTTAGTGATATGGACGAAATAGAACTTGCGTATGCTGTAACAATTCACAAATCACAAGGAAGTGAGTATCCAGCTGTAGTTATTCCTATACTTGGTGGACCAAAGATGCTTTTAAATAGAAATCTTTTATATACAGCAGTTACACGTGCAAAAAAGTGTGTGACACTTGTAGGGAAAAAATCTGTGATATACCAGATGATTAAAAATATTAATGAACAGAAACGCTATTCAGGGCTATGTCAGCGCATAGTAGAAATGGAGGAAAACGATACTAAAATATATAACAGGGATTATATATCCTGAAAGATGTCCACTTTGTGGAAAAGTGGCAGTTATTAAAAACTTTGGAAGTGTTTGTGATAAGTGTAATACAAAAGCAGAGTATGTAAATTCCTTTTGTATGAGGTGTGGAAAGCCTGTAGATGACAATACAGAATTTTGCATGGACTGTACAGGAAAAGAAGGGTCATTTATATGTGGAAGAGCAGTTTTTGTATATAATAAATATATGCAAAAATCTATGGCAGATTTTAAATATCATGGAAGAGCAGAATATGCTAAATTTTATGCAAAAGAAATGTTTGAAAAATATGGTGACTGGATAAAGAGTATATCTCCTGATGCGTTAATACCTGTACCTGTGCATGAAGATAGAAAACTTAAAAGAGGTTATAATCAGGCTAAGCTTATAGCTGCATGGCTTGGGCAGATGACGGGAGTACAAGTTATAGATAATATGCTTGTACGCAAAAAAAATACAAATCCACAAAAAGGGCTTTCAAATAAAGAAAGAAGAAAAAATTTGTACAATGCATTTGATATAGTTAAAGAAAGCAGGGAGTTGTATCAAAAGATTAATTGTGTTATAATAATTGATGATATATATACAACAGGCAGTACAATCGAAGAATGCTCTTATATATTGAAAAGTGTGCATATTAATAATATCTATTTTTTGTGCACTTGTACAGGCAAAGGATATTAATTTATGAAGGGAGGTATTAATAATGGAGGTCAGGAATTGCAGAAAGTGTGGAAACTTATTTGAATTTATGGGAAATCCAATATGTCCTAATTGTGTTAAGCAAATGGAAGAAAAGTTTCAGGAAGTTCGAAAGTATATTCGTGACAATCCAGGTGCAAGTATGCCTATGGTGTCAGAAGAAACTGATGTACCTATGCAGCAGATAAAGAAATGGGTGCGTGAAGAGAGATTAAGCTTTTCTAAAGATTCAAATGTTTCAATTAATTGTGAACAGTGTGGAAGACCGATACTCACTGGAAGATATTGCCCAGAGTGTAAAAAGAATATGGCAAATTCATTAAACAACTTGTATGTTACAACTGCACCGCCAAAAATCAAGAAATCATCTAATGCTAAGATGAGATTTCTGGGTGAATAATGCATTTAATTTAAAGGAGGGAGCTTGTTGACAGATATGGAGGTAGATGAGATTTTCGATTGTGCTTTCGTGCCAATATCTAAAAAAATAGCTTCTTTGAATTTAAAAAGAGAATTAGACAGAGATATAGATATAAAAGACAGTTATACTGGCTCTGTATATACTAAAGGAAAGTTTAATTCTCTTATAGTCTGTGAAATTTCATCTGCTGTTTATGACCATATCATATACGTTATGAATGGCGGAGAGCCAGTTCCTGGTGAAGAAATTCTGTATATTAACGAATACATAAATATTATCTGTGGATATGCATTGTCCAATATAAGCAACAAACTAGGAGGTTCATCAAGATTGACAGTTCCTGTATTCACGGCAAAAGGTGAGACATTCAGAGAAGAATCTGGAAAATCTAAAAGTATTGTATTATATTATGAAACTGATATAGGAGTAATTCGCATTTCAGTTTATTATTAAAGAAGTTTTTAATTTTTAAAGGAGGACGACAAATGGATAAGACGACTCTTATGGTAGTAGATGATTCGCCATTTGCTTCTAAACAGATTAAAGATATTGTTGAAGAAAATGGGTATGAAGTTATTGGCTATGCTAAAGATGGTGAAGAAGGAATAAGAATGTATGAAGAACTACATCCAGACATGGTTATATTAGACATAATTATGCCAGGTATTGATGGGCTTGAGACAGCACAGATATTGCAGGAGAAAGACCCTGATGTCACAATTCTTATGTTAAGTTCACTGTGTGATTCTGGAACTCTGGAAGAAGTTAGGTCAATTGGTGTAAAATATCTTATACCAAAGCCATGGGAAGATGATGTTCTTCTTGCAACGCTTGAAATTTTAAAAAGACAAAGAGATGAAAAGCTTGCAAAGAAAGCTAAATGATAAAAGAAAAGTTGGTTACTATATGCAGATGTGTATAGTAGCCAATTTGTAATTATGCACAAAAATTTAAAAAAAATATATGAGAAATTACAATAAATGTAAGGTTGACGAACGCCATAAATATAGAATATACTTTCTTTGTTTATAATTTGACCGTTGCAATTAACAATCTTGACAATTTTGTAACACAGTTTTAATATTAAGATAGCAGAGGTTATAGACAAATATCGGATAGGAGAATTATCGCACTATGACAACAAGAATAATTGCTACAGGTGCATATGTCCCTGAACAAGTAATCACTAATGATGACCTTTCAAAAATAGTTGATACAAGTGATGAATGGATTGTTAAGCGTACAGGGATTAAAGAGAGACATATATCATTGGGTGATAATACATCTGCATTTGCAGTAAAGACAGCTAAGCAGCTTATTGAAAAAGCAGGAGTAGAAATTAAAAAATTGGATTTGATAATTGTAGCATCAGTGACAGCTGACTATGCTACACCATCTATTGCATGTATAGTACAAAAAGAGATAGGAGCATCTAATGCAGTAGCATTTGATATAAGCGCTGCCTGCAGTGGCTTTATGTTTGCGTTAAGTATAGCTGACAAGTACATAAAGTCTGGTGCTTATAATAATGCAATGATAATAGGCGCAGAGACTCTTTCAAAAATGGTTGACTGGTCTGACCGTTCAACATGTGTGCTTTTTGGAGATGGAGCTGGTGGTGTATATGTTGAAAAATCAGAAACAGGTGGTATAATAAAAGAAGAAATTGGAACAAAAGGAGAAATCTGTGGTATACTTACAGGAGGGTATACACCATGTACAAATATATTTAATAAAAATGAAGAAAAGACAGACCATTTGTGGTATATAAATATGAATGGAAGAGAAGTTTTTAAGTTTGCCACAAAATCAGTAGTAAAAAGCGTTGAAAAAGTACTAGAAGGTTCTAATATAAATATTGATGAAATTAAATATGTAATACCACATCAGGCCAATGCCAGAATAGTAGAAATTATTTCTAATAAACTTAAAATACCCTATGAAAAATTTTATATAAATATGGACAGATATGGAAATACTTCATCGGCAAGTATTCCGATAGCGCTTAACGAATTAAATGAAAAAGGATTAATTGAAAGAGGGAACAAAATTCTTATGACAGGTTTTGGCGGGGGAATGACATGGGCAACTATGTTAATCTCATGGTAGTATTTTGATGTATTTCTGTAAACAGATGTTTATGGAATTATATATATATTATTCTAGTTTAGGAGGAAAAATTATGGTATTTGAAAAAATCAGGGAGATTATTGCAGAACAGACAGACAAAGATGAAAGCGAGATTACATTAGAAACTAATGTAAAAGACGACCTTGATGCAGATTCTTTAGACTTATTCCAGATTATCAACGATATTGAAGATGAATTTGATATATCTGTGGAAGACCCAGAATCTATTGTTACAGTAAAAGATATAGTTGATTTTGTTGAAAGTCATAAGAATTAAGAGATATAGTTGTCTGGCAGCACTGGTAAGTTTTTCTGGTGCGTGCTGGACAATTCCATAATATTGGAGGAAATCTATGAAGACTGTATTTATGTTTAGCGGTCAAGGTGCACAGTATGTGGGCATGGGAAAAGATTTGTATAATAATTATACAGTTGCTAGAGAAGTTTTTGACAGAGCAGATAAAGTGCTTGGTTATTCTATAAAAGATATTTGTTTTAATAATGGAGAAAAACTTAACGATACAGAGTTTGCGCAGCCTGCTATTCTTACTATGAGCATTGCTGCAATGAAAGTTATAGAAGAATGTGGTGTGCGTGCTGATATGGCAGCAGGCTTAAGTCTTGGAGAGTACTGTGCATACGTGGCAAGTGGTGCTATGGATTTTGAAGAAGCAGTTGCTCTTGTTCAGAAAAGAGGAAAATTCATGGCAGAAGCAGTTCCTTATGGAAAGGGTGCTATGTATGCCATTATAGGATTAGATACAGAGTTAGTTGAAGAAGCTTGTAATGAAATTGTGAATGAAGGTTTGGGTCTTGTAGTTCCTGCCAATTATAATGCACCTGGACAGATTGTAATAGCAGGAGAAACAGAGGCTGTAAAAAGAGCAGCAGAACTTGCAAAAGAAAAGGGAGCAAAGATGGCAGTAAGACTTAAAGTAAGTGGACCTTTTCATACAGAACTTTTAAAGCCAGCAGCAGATAAGCTTAGCAAAGAACTTAAAAAGATGACAATATCACCTATGAATATACCTGTCTATACAAATGTCAATGCAGAGGTTGTTGAATCAGAAAATAATATTATCCCTATATTAGAAAAGCAGATATGTTCTCCTGTAAGATGGGAAGAGACAATACGCAATATGCATAAAAACGGTGCAGATACATTTATTGAACTAGGTCCTGGCAAAGCATTGTGTGGCTTTGTAAAGCGCATATTAAAAGGTGTTACAAATTTAAATGTAGAAGATACGTCTACGCTTCAAAAAACTTTAGATAAATTAAACGAAGCAGTGTAGTATCATTAAAAATATTTAGAAAGAAATGGTAAGACATATGTTAAAAGGAAAAACAGCAGTAGTTACAGGTGCATCAAAAGGCATAGGCAAAGCAATAGCCATTGCATTGGCAAAAGAGGGCTGTAATATTGTGCTTAATTACCACAGTATGGTATCAGACAGTACAATAAAAGAGATTGAAAATTTGGGTGTAAAATGTATGCCAGTACAGGGAGATGTGGCAGACTTTGCATTTGCAGCGCAGTTTATAAAAGATATAAAAAAAGAATTTACTACACTTGATATACTTGTAAATAATGCAGGAATAACAAGAGACATGCTCCTTATGCGTATGTCTGAAAAGCAGTTCGATGAGGTTATAAATACAAACCTTAAAGGTACATTTAATATGATGCGTCATGCGAGCAGTCTTATGATTAAACAGCGCAGTGGAGCAATAATTAATATGGCGTCAGTTGTCGGTATTACAGGCAATGTTGGACAGGCAAACTATGCGGCATCTAAAGCTGGTATAATTGGGCTTACAAAGTCTGCTGCTAAAGAACTTGCACAGAGAGGTATTACATGTAATGCCATTGCTCCAGGATTTGTTGAAACTGATATGACAGATGTCCTTGCTTTAGAAACTAAGCAAGAGATACTTAAAGCAATTCCTTTAAAACGTGCTGGCAGTGTTTACGATATCGCTAATGCAGCTGTATTTTTAGCTAAAAATACATATATCACAGGTCAAGTGTTAAATGTAGATGGCGGCATGGTTATGTAATGTGTTTTAAGTCAACAGCTATTTAGAAACGAGGTTTTTATAATGACTAGAAGATGTGTTATTACGGGAATGGGTGCAGTTACTCCGCTTGGAAGCACAGTTGCTTCATTTTGGGATGGAATAAAGAATGGCGTATGTGGCATAGATATAATTACAAGGTTTGACACAACAGATTTTAAGGTAAAGATTGCTGCACAAGTCAAAGGATTTGACGCTTTGGAGTATATAAGCAAAAAGGATATAAAGAGAAACGATTTATATTCTATCTATGCTATGGCAGCGGCAGCGCAAGCTGTAGGTGACAGTGACCTTAAAATTACAGATGACAATGCTTTGCGTACAGGCGTAATTGTAGGTTCTGGAATCGGTGGACTTATAACTATGCAGGAACAAGTAATACGCCTTAATGAAAAAGGTCCTTCAAGAGTTTCACCTCTTTTTATACCTATGACAATAGGCAATATGGCAGCGGGAAATATTGCCTTGCAATATGGGGCAAAAGGAGAGTGTGAAAACATTGTTACAGCATGTTCTACAAGTACACATTCAATCGGAGCTGCATTTCGCAATATTAAACATGGTTATCTTGATGCTTGCATAGCAGGAGGTACTGAAGCTTGTATATGCGAGATAGGCATAGCTGGCTTTACTAATCTTACTGCTCTTTCTGTCAATGAAGACCCTCTTAAAGCATGCAGACCTTTTGATAAAGAAAGAGATGGTTTTGTAATGGGAGAAGGGGCTGGTATACTTATTCTTGAAGAACTAGAACATGCACTTGCAAGAGGTGCTCATATTTATGGCGAGATAACAGGCTTTGGTTCAACTTGCGATGCATATCATATGACAGCTCCTTCTCCTGATGGCTTAGGTGCTGCCAATGCCATGAAACTTGCAATAGAAGAGTCAGGAATAAAACCTTCAGATATATCTTATATTAACGCACATGGCACGAGTACTCATGCAAATGAAGCCGCTGAAACCAAAGCAATTAAGCTTGCATTTGGTGAAGATGCGTACAAAATTCCTATAAGTTCAACTAAATCTATGACAGGACATCTGCTTGGAGCAGCAGGGGCAATAGAATCTATAGTATGTTTAAAAGCTCTTGAAGAAGGATTTTTACCACCGACAATCAATTACCACAACCCAGATGAGGAGTGTGATCTTGATTATATCCCAAATGTGGGAAGAAAAGCAGAAAATGCAAAGTATGCACTATCTAATACGTTTGGCTTTGGAGGTCACAATGGCGTACTCTGTTTTAAAAAATGGGAAGGAGTAAAATAAATTATGCAGTTTGAAGAACTTAAAGAGCTTATTACAATATTTGAAAAATCAGACATGAATGAACTTAAAGTACAATTTGACAATGCATCAATTTATCTAAACAGGGGCAGTGGTCAGGGCGTTAAAGAAGATACATCTAATACCGAACCATCACCATTGACAGTAACTACTGTTTCTTCTGAAAAATATATAAAAGCTCCTATTGTAGGTACATTTTATCAGAGTGCATCACCAGAGAAACCTCCTTATGTAAAAAAAGGTGACAAAATAAAAAAAGGTGATATAGTGTGTATAATTGAAGCAATGAAATTTATGAATGAAGTTACAAGTGAAGAAGATGGAGAAATTTTAGAAGTTCTTGTAAAGGATGGAGAATTTGTAGAGTTTGGTGCACCACTTTTTAAGCTTAAATAATTTAGGAGAGCTGCTATGGATATAAAAGAAATAATGGAGATTATTCCACATAGACAACCATTTCTTCTTATTGATAGAATAGAGGAAATAAAAGAAGGAGAATCTGTTACAGCTATAAAAAATGTGACATATAATGAACCATTTTTTGCAGGACATTTCCCGAAAGAGCCTGTTATGCCTGGTGTGTTGGTAGTTGAGGCAATGGCACAGGCTGGAGCTGTTGCAATACTTTCAATGGAAAATTTTAAGGGAAAGACGGCATATTTTGGCGGAATTAAAAACGCTAAATTTAAAAAGAAAATAGTACCAGGCGACACATTGCGCCTTGAGGTTAAAATAGAAAAATTAAAGAAAAATGCAGGTATTGGACAGGGCATTGCTTACGTTGGCGACAAAGTTGCAGCTCAAGCTGAACTTATATTTATGATTGGCTAGTGCTAGGTTTTGCAAGATAGGAGGAATATATGTTCGACAAGATTTTAATTGCCAATCGCGGTGAAATTGCAGTGCGTATAATTAGGGCGTGCCGTGAAATGGGGATTAAGACGGTAGCGGTATTTTCAGAACCTGACAGAGAAGCTCTTCATACACAGCTTGCAGATGAAGCTGTATGCATAGGCTCTGCAAAAGTAACAGACAGTTATCTTAATATGACAAATATAATAAGTGCAGCTGTTGAAAAAAAAGCACAAGCACTGCACCCAGGTTTTGGTTTTTTATCAGAAAACAGCACATTTGCTACTATGTGTGAAGAATGCAATATTAAATTTATCGGACCTTGCGCTGATGCAATAGATGCCCTTGGCAATAAATCCAACGCAAGGAATATAATGATAAAAGCGGGAGTTCCTGTTATACCTGGCAGTGATGGTGTAGTCAAAAATCTTAGTCAGGCATATAAAGTTGCTAAAGAGATTGGCTATCCTGTAATGGTTAAAGCTTCAGCAGGCGGAGGCGGTAAAGGCATAAGGATAGTTCGCACAGAAAAAAGTTTAGAGGAAGCTTTTGAATCAGCTAAAAGTGAAACAGCTAAAGCTTTTGGCGATGATAATATGTATATTGAGAAGTTAATTGAAAATGCAAGGCATGTAGAAGTGCAGATATTAGGAGATAACTACGGCAATATTATACACCTTGGAGAAAGGGATTGTTCAATTCAGAGAAAGAATCAGAAAGTGCTTGAAGAATCACCATGTCCTGTGTTGCCTCGTGATATACGTGAAAAAATGTACAATTCTGCTGTGCTTGCCGCAAAAACTGTTGGCTATAAAAATGCAGGAACTGTAGAGTTTTTATACGATGAAAAATGCCAAAAGTATTACTTTATGGAAATGAATACACGTGTACAAGTAGAACATCCTGTCACAGAGATGGTTACAGGAATTGATATAGTAAAAGAACAAATAAAAATTGCATATGGGAAAAGAATCTCTATAGAGCAAAAAGATGTAAAGATAAATGGACATGCGATTGAGTGCAGAATCAATGCAGAAAACCCAGCTAAGAACTTTGCTCCATGCCCTGGGCTTATAGAATATCTTCTTTTACCAGCCGGAGGACTTGGAGTTCGTGTTGATACTGCAATATATGAAGGATATGAAATACCTCCATTTTATGATTCAATGATTGCCAAAGTAATAGTACATGGTGAGAACAGAAAAGAGGCAATCTCAAAGATGAAACGTGCTCTATATGAGTTTATTATAGATGGAATTGATACTAATATTGAATTTCAAAACAATATATTAAATAATCCAGATTATCAGAAAGGTAATTTTAACACTTCATTTTTAGAAAATTGGAAGGAATGATGCCATGAATTTATTTAAAAAAAATTATTTTTCATTGGACGGAAATGAAGATAAAAGAAAAAGTGACCGCCGAAAAAGGCGGAATGAGCCATCTATACCTGATGGTATGTGGATTAAATGTAATACCTGCAAATCAATAATTTATAAAAAGGAAGTTACTGAATATAAATTATGCCCAAACTGCGGTGCTCATTTTAGAATGAGTCCAGAGGAGAGAATTAAAATTACATGTGATGAAGGAAGTTTTATTGAATTTGACAGCAATATAAGACCTAAAAATCCTATGAAATATCCAGGATATGACGAGGTTATTGAAAAAGCACAGGAAAAATCAGGTATTTCTGAAGCAGTTGTGACAGGACATGGAAATATTGATGGATATGAAGTGGTTTTGGCTATAATGGATAGTCATTTTATGATGGGAAGCATGGGCTCAGTAGTTGGCGAAAAAGTTACTCGTGCTGTTGAATATGCAACTCAATATAGACTTCCTTTGATTATCTTTACTACATCTGGCGGAGCAAGAATGCAAGAAGGTATTATTTCTCTTCTACAGATGGCAAAGGTTTCTTCTGCACTTGCAAGACATGACGAAGCAGGACTTTTATATATTACAGTTCTTACAGACCCAACTACAGGCGGTGTCACAGCAAGTTTTGCGATGCTTGGTGATATAATACTTTCAGAGCCAAAGGCACTTATAGGTTTTGCTGGACAAAGAGTTATTCAGGGAACTATACACCAAAAACTTCCAGAGGGTTTTCAGAGAGCTGAATTTCAGTTAGAACATGGTTTTATAGACCGAATAGTGCCTAGAGAAAGTCTTAGAGATGAGCTTGCAGTTATTTTAAAACTGCATAGCAGTTAATTCTATTTTTGTAGGCATGAAGGAGATTTGTTATGAATGAAACGATGAGAAAAGTAGCGATTGCCAGAAAAATAGAACGACCTAATACAATAGAATTTATAAAGGCAATTTTTGATGATTTTTTAGAATTTCATGGAGATAGGCTTTATGCTGATGATGGTGCTGTTGTAGGTGGAATCGCACGTTTTGAAGATATTCCTGTAACTGTGGTTGGAATTCAAAAAGGACATGACCTTGATGAAAATGTAAAGTGTAATTTTGGACAGCCAGAGCCAGAGGGATATCGCAAGGCACTTCGCCTTATGAAACAGGCAGAAAAATTTAAACGACCAGTTATTACATTTATTAATACAGCGGGGGCGTATCCTGGAATTGAAGCAGAAGAAAGAGGGCAGGGAGAAGCGATTGCAAGAAACTTAAAGGAGATGTCTAATTTAAAAACTCCAATTATAAGCATTTTTACTGGTGAAGGAGGAAGTGGAGGTGCGCTTGCACTTGCAGTTGCTGACACAGTGTGGATGCTTGAAAACGGAATGTTTTCTGTACTTTCGCCAGAAGGATTTGCAAGTATACTTTGGAGAGACCCATCAAGAGTAGAAGAGGCAGCAGCTCTTATGAAAATGACTGCAAAAGATCTTATGAGAGACCATGTAATAGATAAAATTTTTTCAGAACCGAAAGAGGGTATTGAAAATAATCTTAAATTTACAACAGAGCAAATAAAGAACGCATTAAGAGAAACACTGCCCAAACTGCGCAGTTTGTCTATAGATGGGCTTCTTGGAAGACGATATAATAGGTTTAGACAATATGGGGAATTTATTGAGGATTAATATTAAAAAATGCAATAAAGGAGGATTAGATTGTGTATGAACAATTAGTGTGGCAGGACAGATTTAATATTGGGGTTAATATTATTGACATGGAACATAAAAAGCTTTTTGGCATCATAAACAGAATCTTTACTTCTATTAACCAAGATTCTAATAGTGAATGGGCATGTCAGGAAGGAATTAAATATTTTAAAAATCATGCTATAAAACATTTTTCAGATGAAGAAGAGTATATGCAGTCTATTAATTACAGCGGATATGAAATGCACAAGCGCATTCATGATAACTTTCGTGAAAAGACTCTTCCAGCGCTTGAAAAGGAACTGGAACAGAAAAATTTTTCTGAAGAATCTGTTGAGCATTTTATGGGTGTCTGTGTTGGTTGGCTGTTAGGACATACCATGATAGAAGACCATGCAATTACAGGAGCGAAAGTAAGTAATTGGAGTGACCTTTTATCAAAGGAAGAAAGCGCTGCTATAAGTCAATCGCTCATTGAGCTTTTATATGATGTTTTTCAGTTGGATGCAAGTGTAATTAGTGAGCATTATGGTGGAGAGAAATTTGGCAAAGGTATTTATTACCAGTTGTCATATGATTCTAAGAAAGGTGAACACTGGGAAGTATTCTTAATTTTTGAGGAAAAAATGATTCTTAGTACAATTGCTTCGATTATGGGATTTAGATACGATTCCATTAATCCTACAGTAATTAATACTTCCAGATATATGTCACAACAGTTCTTAGAAAATTTGCGAAATCGTTTTCCAACAGTAGGTTTGTGTGAGCTAAAACAAGAAAATTTGCTTCAACATAAACAATTCCAAAAAATTTTTAAAGAAAAAAATCCACGATGCAGTCTTCTTTTTAACACAGATGCTGGATATTTTGCATTCTGTGTAATTTCAGCACAGCCTCTTGAAGAAGAAGCCAAGCATACGATTAAAGCTGAAAATGCAATGGATGAGATAAAACAATATCTTACAAACAGAGTTGTAAACCGTAAAAATAAAATACTTGTGGTAGATGATTCTATTACAATGCGTCATTTTTTAAAAGAGCTTTTAGCTAAGGATTATGATGTTGAAATGGTAGATTCTGGACTATCTGCATTTAGATCTATAATTTTAAGGAGACCAGACTTAGTTATTCTGGATTATGATATGCCAATTTGTGATGGAAAACAAGTACTAGAAATGATACGTGGAGAGAATGACTTTAAAGATATTCCTGTTATTTTTCTAACTGGCAGAGGAGATGTAGAGAGCATAAGACAGGTTATGTCTTTAACTCCAGAAGGCTATATATTAAAAACTACAAAACCAGAAGAAATTAAGAAAAGTATCGAAATCTTTTTTAAGAAGAAGGCTAAGTAAACTACATAGTAATATCTAACAATGTCTTGGCAATTTCAATGTGGTTTTAAAACCACATTGAAATTTGCCAGACAATTTAGCGTAGATAAATTCCATCACTTTTAATTGTAATAAGTTGCTTTTTTAAAAGATTTCCTATTGCACGTTTGAAAGCATTTTTGCTCATATGAAAATGTTCTTTAATGGCATCTGGCTCACTTTTGTCATTAAATGGCAGAAAACCACCAGCATTTTTAAGATGACTTAATATAAGTTCTGCATCTTCATTCATCTGTTCTGGAATTTTCTTTTTTACACTTAATGTAAGCCTCCCATCTTCAAGAACTTGTGCCACCCTTGCATGTACAGGCTGGTTTATGTGATACTTTTCAAATACCTCTTTCTTAGGAAGAAGTGCCGAATATTTATCATCTACAGCGATAAATACACCGAAATTTTTACTAATTTCATAGACACATCCAGAAACTTCATCATCCTTATTATAAGGTGAATCACGTCTTAAATGTTCATATACTTTCATAGAAGCACAAAGTCTTTCACTTTTATCAAGATATAAAGTAACTAGAACTGCATCACCTTCTTTTACTTCATATAGTTGTTCCTTAAAAGGAAGTAATAAGTCTTTTGAAAGACCCCATTCAAGAAATGCACCTATAGAGGTAACTTCTTTTACATATAAACGTGCAACATTGCCAAGTTCTATCTCTGGTTTAAGCATAGTTGCTATTGGTCTGTCTTCTGAATCTTTGTATACAAAAACGGACAGTACATCTTTAAGTTCTATTCCTTCTGGTACTTGTGATTTAGGAAGCAAGATTTTTTCATTTTCTTCACCAACAGGAGTATTTAGGTAAACTCCAAAATCAGTTTTTTTAACAACAATCAGTTCCTGAGTCTTTCCTAATTTTATTTTTTGTTTCATAACGAATCTCCATATATAATATAATATGTTGTATATTTGCAACTTTATTGTATTGTAGTTTATTTTTGTTGTCAATAAAGAATTGTGGTGTTATACTAATCTTATAATACTTAAAGTATAAAGGATGGTGGAAAAAATGAATAAGAAAATTTTAAAAAAAGCGTTGACAGGACTGCTTGCTGTTTCATGCATTGTACAGCCTGCTTTTCCAACTATGCAGCAGGGCGGACAAATAACAGAGGCAGCAGTAGCAAAGAAAACAGATTACTCTAAGTATTCTACAAAAGGGTATGAGTGGTACATTGTAAGAAAAAAGAAGCATGAGAAGGCAGGTGGCGGAATACCATCAGGAATAAATTTGTCGGATTATAATGCATATTATATAAATGCAGAGACAAAAGAAAAAGTGATTTATCTTTCTTTTGATTGTGGCTATGAGAACGGTTATACCAAGAAAATTTTAAATACTTTAAAGAAGCATAATGCTAAGGCGATTTTTTTTGTAACAAAACCGTTTGTGGAAAGTTGTCCAAAGCTTGTAAAACGTATGAAAAGGGAAGGGCATCTGGTAGGAAACCATACCTGTACACATCCAGACCTTTCATGTAAGCCAGTATCAGCTATTAGAAAGGAAATCAAGGATTGTGCAAAAGCTTTTAAAAAGGCAACTGGATATAAGATGGATTCATTTATTCGTCCTCCAATGGGAGCTTTTAGTGAAAGAAGCCTTAAAGTTACAAGTGATATGGGTTATAGCACTATTTTCTGGAGCATGGCATATTATGACTATGATACAGACAATCAGCCAGGAAAAGATTATGTAGTAAATCATTTTAAGGAAAATTACCATAAGGGTGCGCTGCCGCTTATACATAATACTTCCAGTTCAAATTGTGAGGCTCTTGATGAAGTGTTGACATTTCTTGAAGAGAAAAATTATCGTTTTGGTACACTAGATGAATTTGCAAATAATAATTAGTTATTGATATAATTAGACTGGGTGGTTGGGATTTAAATATACTTTAGGAGAGCGGAAATGAGATATAAAAATACTAGCAAAAATAAAGAAAATGGAGTGTTTTATACTCCAACTCGAATGGCAGATTACGTTGCAACAGAAATGCTTAAGTATAGTCCAATTAATAAAAATAGAAAATCAATTAGTATATTAGATCCAGCAGTTGGAAAGGGCGAATTACTTATTGCAATGATTAAAGCAATTTTTCCTAAGAAGAAACATATTATTGCAGTAGGTTATGAAACAGATAAAGCAATAGCGAAAAGCACACAAGAAAATCTTCAGAAACAATTTCCTGGTATTGAAATTGATATTAGACATGCAGATTTTATTAGTACAGTTGAAGAAGACAAAGTTGGAAAATATGATTATGTAATTGCTAATCCACCTTACATTAGAACACAAATCATGGGTAGTAAAAAGGCTCAGGAAATTGCAGAAAAACTAAAGTTAGCTGGAAGAGTTGATATATATTATGCTTTTCTTATATATACAAAAAATGTTTTGAAAGAT
This sequence comes from Lachnoclostridium sp. UBA3320, assembly GCA_002361175.1. Taxonomy (GTDB): domain Bacteria; phylum Bacillota; class Clostridia; order Lachnospirales; family Lachnospiraceae; genus Butyribacter. The sequence continues at coordinate 20,501 of DESG01000135.1, forward strand.
ACTGGAATTTCTGGATATATTACATCTAATAAGTTCTTGACTATAAAAGCAGGGAGTGTAGTAAGAAACTATATGCTTAAGAATTACAAAATTCATCAAGTTACAGATTTAGGAGATACAAAACTCTTTGCGGCATCTGTTTTACCATGTATTATGTTTTTTTCTTTGGGAATAACAAAAGAACCAGAAAATGTAAAATTTACCTCTGTTTATGAGGAACACGAAGAAAAAGATTATGCGAGTATTGCTAATATTTTTGATGCAATCTATGAAGAAGGTGATTATAAAATACCAGATGGAAGATGCTACAAATTTCAGCAAGGTACGATAAAAAGTACTGACCAAAATGAATTATGGATTATTGCATCTGCCGAAAACGAAAGATGGTTAAATAAAGTTGAATCAAACACGTGGATGACATTTGGTGATATTGGCAAGGTAAGGGTTGGAATAAAGACAACTGCTGATAATGTTTTTATTGGTGATGATTGGACAGGAGAGAAGGCAAATCTTGAACTACTTCTTCCACTGATTACTCACAGAAATGCTGGTCAGATTGTCGCCAATAACAATTCCCAATGGAAAGTTTTATATACACATACAATGGAAAATGGAAAGAAAGTTGCTTACAATATCGAAAAGTATCCTAAGTCTAAGAAGTATTTGTTGGACAATTATGAGCAGCTTTCTAGTAGAAGTTATGTAATAAAAGCAAACAGAAATTGGTATGAAATTTGGGTTCCACAAAATCCATCATCATGGAAGCATCGCAAGATAGTTTTTAGAGATATTTCAGAGAAACCACAATTCTGGATAGATGAAACAGGTGCTGTTGTTAATGGGGATTGCTATTGGATTGATATTAATAATGATGTACAAGAGGATGTTATTTATTTAGCTCTTGCGGTTGCAAATAGTCGGTTCATTGAAAAGTATTACGACATAAAGTTCAATACAAAACTCTATTCTGGAAAACGCAGATATCAGACGCAATATGTTGAGCAGTTCCCTATTCCTTATTACAATTCAAAACTTGCTCAAAAGGCTATTGGCTTGGTGAAAAAAATTATAGCTGAAGGTATAGGTGGTGACTCCAGCTATAAGCAAGAATTAGATATAACTGTTGATAAATTGTTTAATTAGTCAAAAAAGTTTGTAGGAAGTGGAATTTGCAATTTTTTATTTGTTTCATTTCCTCGAAAAAGCGGAAAGTAATTTGAGAAGTCTTCCCCAGTAACTAAGTAAAGATTTTTAAGATAAACACGATCACCAATGACTTCACCATTAAATATGGCGTAGCGAATATCTTTGCTATAAAAGGTGGTGGAGTCAATGGATACAATGGCAGTTCCATCTACAGGAGAATGTAATCCTAAATCAATCGTAGGCGATGTTTGGAGTTTGACCTCTAAAAGTTGATTGAAGATATCTGGATATGTACCATTATCTTCATAGATTGTATAACCGAGATGTTTACAAATCATAGCATGAAGCTTTGCACCACGATTACGTTCTTGGGTGGCATTAAGATAACTAATACTTGTACCTACTATTGGAAGAAGTCTTGAATAAATTTCTTTGATACGAAGAAGTTGACTTCTGTGTGGATAATCATTTGGATTGACTCTTGAGAGATGCGTTGTTTTATCGGTGGCAATCCAATTGTTGATAGTTATAGAATCTTTCAAAGAGCAAATGTTATGATGATATGCTTGCATTCTTGCTTGAAATTTTTGTGTCAGGGTGCCTGTATGGTCGAATTTAACAAGTTGATATCCAGTAATTATGCGAACACTCGTGATTACATCGTTATCGTTTATATGAAGAAAGATATAACGGCGGTTATCATCAATATCTTCATTCCAAATTTGAACATTTAAGCTTTTTTGAGTGTAGACATCAAAGTTTTGACCAACAAAACGTGGTTGAGTTTTTTTGAAAGAATTGGGAATAGGATACCCTAATGCTGTACATAGTTTTTGTTTTACGAATTTAGATCTAGTTCGGAGAGGCAGACCCGCAAGTGAAAGACCTACTATAGAATTAGATAAAATATATTCTAATTCATTTGTTGGAATATATAGAAAAGGATCTTTGGGACTGATAGGATCGTAGATGGAAAGTCCGCTGTTTTTGATATTTAATGGATAATTAGTCATTTTCTTCCTCCTTATAATTGTCAATAGCAGAGAAAAGGTCAGATAATGAAATACCAAAGCCATCTGCTATTTTTTTGATATTAATAATTGATATGTTTCGTTTACCGGATTCGACTGATGCATAATAAGTTCGATCCATACCTATTTTTAAAGCAAATTTTTCTTGACTGAGTCCAGTTTCTTGACGAAAGATTCTAATACACTTTCCAAAAATGATTTGAATATCTGATTTCATTGTTAAAACCTCCATATA
>DESG01000135.1:23189-23388 GCA_002361175.1 Lachnoclostridium sp. UBA3320
TTTCATTGTTAAAACCTCCATATACCACTTTATAAGTATGTGTAAAATAAGACAACGGATTATAAGCAACAAAAGAAATTTTGAAGAGAATACATTTTTTAGTTGACAATGTAGACTTATTGTGATACTATAAGTCTACAATATAGACCAATTAATATAAAGGAGGGTAAATACGTGAAAGTAACAGGAAGTGAATGGT
>DESG01000135.1:23656-23951 GCA_002361175.1 Lachnoclostridium sp. UBA3320
GAAAGTAACAGGAAGTGAATGGTACATATTGGAATGTTTATGGGAAAAAGAACCTCAAACTCTTATGAATATTTTTACCAATCTTAATGAAACACAGGGTTGGGCAAAGAGTACTTGTGCAACTATGCTTAAACGCATGGAAAATAAGAAACTTATACGCCATGATGAAGAAGGACGCACAAAATATTTTTATGCAAATGTAAAACGTGATGAAGTTGTACAGAAAGAAACGAGAAACTTTTTAGACCGCATTTACAATGGAAGTGTAAGTATGATGATGTCTGCACTTGTAGCT
>DESG01000135.1:24278-24622 GCA_002361175.1 Lachnoclostridium sp. UBA3320
GATAAGGATATATCAGAGCTTGAGCAGATACTTCAAAAGCTTAAGAAGTAATTACAGGGGAGGGGCAGAAAGTTATGGCAGTATTTTTTCTTACGTCTGCATTAATGATAATGGCAGTTCTTGCGATAAGGTTTTTCTTTAAAAATAAATTAAGCTTTTTAATTTTATATCCGTTATGGGGATTAGTGCTTCTTCGCCTTTTGCTTCCAGTAAATATTATTGAAAGCCCTATAAGCATTATTAACCTTACAGATACTTTAAAAAGTTTTAATAATGAAGAAATACTTACCTTTGACGCTGGACAAAAAGATATATCTAGAACAATTTTTTTAAATACAAATAAC
>DESG01000106.1:0-14722 GCA_002361175.1 Lachnoclostridium sp. UBA3320
CAAGGGGGTATCTGAACTGTTACTGCTATAGTAATTAACCAATTAAAAAAACATATTAAATGCTTGAAAAAATATATATGATGGTGATATAATCAATATCATAGAAAATAAATACAGATGCGTACAACTGTATTTGTTAAGGGAGATTTTATTATGAAAAAAATTGTTTTAACTGGTGGCGGTACAGCTGGTCATGTTACCCCAAATATTGCATTAATACCCACATTACAAAAAGAGGGTTATGAGATACATTATATTGGCTCATACGAAGGTATTGAAAAAAAACTTATTGAAGAATTAAATATACCATATTATGGAATTTCAAGTGGAAAACTACGCAGATATATTGACTTAAAAAATCTAAGTGACCCATTTAAAGTTATAAAGGGTCTTGCGCAGGCAAGACATATCCTTGGCAAAATTAAACCTGATGTAGTATTTTCTAAAGGTGGCTTTGTGTCTGTTCCTGTAGTGCTTGCTGCTAAGTCAAGAAAAATACCTTGCATTATCCATGAATCAGATATGACGCCTGGTCTTGCCAATAAAATATGCATTCCATGCGCTATAAGGGTTTGCACTAACTTTCCTGAAACACTGAAATATATTCCAGCGCAAAAGTCAGTTCTTACAGGCTCTCCTATAAGAGAGCAGCTTTTACGTGGAAACAAGCAAAAAGGTCTTGATTTCTGTGGTTTTAATACTGCTATGCCTGTAATACTTGTAACTGGCGGAAGTCTTGGAGCAGTTGCTGTCAATAATGCTATACGTGAAATTCTTCCACAGCTTTTAAACAGATTTCAAATAATACATCTTTGTGGCAAAGACAAACTTGACACTTCCCTTAATAACACAAAGGGGTATGTCCAGTTTGAATATATTAATGAAGAACTTTGTGACCTTATGGCAGCGTCTGATATTATTATTTCTCGTGCTGGTGCCAATGCCATTTGTGAAATCCTTGCTTTACGAAAGCCTAATATACTTATACCACTCTCTGCCAAAGCAAGCCGTGGTGACCAGATACTTAATGCTGCTTCATTTGAAAAACAGGGCTATAGTATAGTTATACAGGAAGAAGATATTACTAATAAAAGTCTTCTTGAAGCTATAAATAAAGCATATGATAACAAGGATAAATATATTAAGACTATGAAACAAAGCAGGATGAACAACTCTATTGAAAAAATTATAGGTTTAATTAATGAAGCCGCTAACCGCAAACGTAAATAATGATGCATTTTTAAAATACAGAAATGAGGTAAAATCCAGATATGAAGTTACCACAAGATCCAGTAATACTTTTAAGTTATATAAATACACAATTACGTGATTTCTATCCATCATTAGATGAGTTATGCAAGTCCCTTAATGCAGACAGACAGCAACTGGTTACTAAACTTTCATCTATTGGTTATCAATATGATAAAGACCTTAATAAATTTATGTAACATTATAATGTTATAACACTGCCTGTTATATCTCTTGAAACCCACATAGACATACCAGGTCCATGGTTGCCATATGGTCTTGTATGGAATCCAAAACGCTCATAAAAGCTTTCACGTCCATATGCTGCCATAAGGCTGACCATGACTGTCTCACCATCCAATACGTCTTTTCTTATATAGTCAATAGCTCTGCTTATAAGTTCAGTTCCTATATGATACCCTTGGTAATCGGGCAGTACAATTACATCAGTAATAAAATATGTATATCCTCCATCACTTACTATTCTTGCCATGCCAACAGGCTTGCCATTGGATTCAGCAACACACAGATAAAGTGAATTATTAATCGCTATTGAAGCACGTTTTTCAGTTACTTTAATCCAACTTACAGCTTTCCTTAATGCGTTATAATCTTCTACTGATATATTGTTTGTATATGCTATTTCTGGTGGCATTTAAAAATTCCTCCTAATTAATATATTATAGTTTAAATATCTCTACGATTGTTTGAAGCTTTGCAGAAATATTCTGCAAACTTGCAGCTGAACCAGCAATAATACCAATTGTGTCATTTAATTCTTCCATAGAAGATGTTGTTTCTTGTGCAGAACCTGCATTTTCTTCTGAAATTGAAGCAAGATTTGAAATAATCTGTATTATATCTTCTTTTTCCTTATCACATTTATTTGTTTTTGTTTTAATTTCTTCTGCTTCTTCTCGTGACCTGTCAATGCCATCATGAACACTAGAAAACTGGTATTTGGTCTGTTCAAACCTTTCTTGCTGTTTATTTATAATCTTGCGTACTTCTGTCATAACTTCAACTGCATTTTTAGAATCATCTAAAAGTTCATTAATAATTTCTGCTATACTTATCGCTGATGCATTGGACTGTTCAGCAAGCTTTTGTATTTGTCCTGCAACAACTGCAAATCCACGTCCCTGTTCTCCTGCTCTTGCTGCTTCAATAGATGCATTTAATGACAAAAGATTAGTTTCATCTTCAATAGATGTTATAAGTGTAACAGCTTCACTGATTCTTGCTGCTGATTCATTCGTTGCAGTTACCATCTCCCCTATTTTTTCAACCGCATTACTTGTAGCATTATTAGATGCTGCAAGCTTATCTATAATAACCATTGCCTCGTCACCATTATTTTTCATATTTGATGACAATTTGTCCAACGTATTTGCAGAAAGCACTATACTTCCTATCATATTACCAATTGCACTAACCTTGTCTGATGCCATTTCTACATCACGTGCCTGAGAAAGAGTTCCTTGTGAAATGCCATCTACCGCACTTTTTACTCCATCTGCCGTAACACTTGTGTCTGCTGCCATACGGCTTAGTTCATCGCCTTGTTGATTTAAGACATCAACGGAATTTTTAATATCTGATACGATTCTTTCTAATCCTTGTTGTAGTTTCTGAATATCTCGCATCATGTCACCAAGTTCATCATTTATCTTAAGCCCTTTTTGGTCAACTGGTACATTTAAAACTCCTGCTGCAATACTTGTAACTGCATCCTCTGCCGCAATAATTCCATGTTTTATACCTCTTGTAACCAGTAGTATCAGTATAACTGATATTAGTCCTATTATAATACCTGCTACCAGCACATATACTACTTTCTGCTTGACAAATGCATTGACACTTTCCGCTGGCTGACCAGCAAAATACATTCCTACTATGCTTCCATCAGAATTTCTCATAGGTATATAACACGCATAATAATCTGTATTATTAATGACAATATCACTTAAATATATTGTTTCTCCTTGTCCTACCACCCTTTTATATACTTCTGGGTCTGCAGTAGTTCCTAAAATCCTTTCACCTGTTTCTACACTTACAAGTGATGTTGCATATCTTACATCTTCATAAAACAACGTAACTTGTTTATTATTGCCACTTATAAAACTATCAATAAGATTTTCATTTTCTGTAACATTTAATTCCCCTTTGAAAAGTTCATTGTCATCAGACAGTGAATAATCACCTTCGTCAATAGCCATATAGGCAGCATCAATACTTACAGCTATAGCTTCAAGAGATGCAAATACTTCTTCCTGCATCCCTTGACGTATGGCAGTAACTCCTACAATAGTCATAACGAGTCCCATAATAAGTGCAGGCAATATAGATATACAAGATATCTTTCCTGTTAGTGACAGAACTCTTCTTTTGTTTCCCTTATAGTTTTTTTTTAAAATTTTTTTAATTTTGCCCAATACATTGTCTCCTTTAATATTTATTTGCATAATTTTGCCTATATTACATATATTATTATATCACTAATATGCTATAAAAGCTATTAATTTCATGTACATTTTTACAGATACAATTTAAACAGGAATGGAGGTTTTAAATGGAACTTATAACACATACAATTCAAACTAATGAATTAAAATGCAGAAGTAATATACAATCTACTCTTGAAGATGATATGAATGTACCTGATACAAAACCTGATATTGAGAGGCTTATTAAGACACAAGGTGAAATACAACTGGCTGATATAACCCCCTCCGATGGCAAAGTAAATGTACATGGCAGCCTTTCATTTTCACTTCTTTATTTTAGCAATGACGATATCCGCCCGATACATAATATAAAAGGACAAATACCTTTTAATGAAACGATTAATATGGATAATATAACTGCCTCTGATGATGTATTTTGTCATTTTGAACTTGAAGACTGTCAGGCGAGCCTTATTAATTCAAGAAAAGTGAGTATTCGTGCAATATTAAGTCTGGACTGTTGCCAAAATGAGCAAAAAAACACTACTATCGGTACAGATATTGTGTCGGAAGATGCTGCAAGAGCTGGTATGGACGAATCCATAATACCAGACGGACTTAATAAAAAATTTAGTACAATTTCTTATACACAGCTTGCCTTACAAAAAAATGATATATTTAGAATAAGTGATGAAGCTACTTTGCCTAAAGGCAAGCCTGCTATTGACACACTTCTCTATTATGAAATAACGCCACAGAATCTACAGACTAGAATTGTTGATGATGGCATACGAATTGTAGGTGATATGCTGCTTTTTGCACTTTATACTCCAGAAATAGAGGAGCGCAAACTTGAATATATCGAAACTGAAATTCCCTTTGATGGTGTTGTAAGCTGTAACGGATGTTCAGAAAATATGATACCTGATATAGAAGTTACTGTTTCTTCTAAGGAAGCAACACCTAAACCCGATGAAGACGGCGAAAACAGAATTATAGATATTGAACTTATATTAAAGCTTCAGATGAAATTTTATGAAGATAATGAATTACAAATACTTGATGATGCATACTCCACATCTTGTAACCTTATTTTATCAAAAGAAAATATCAACTATGAAAAACTTTTGATGAAAAACCAAAGCAGTGTTCGTGTTGCTGACCATGTAAAAATAAGCAGTGGTGAAAATATTCTCCAAATATGCAGTTGCAGTGGCACAGTACAAATTGATGAACAGGAAATAACAGACGAAGGTATACAGATTGAAGGAGCTATTAGCCTTGATATTCTCTATATAACTGATAATGATGAAAGACCTCTTGGAATGGCAAAAGGCGTTATACCATTTAGCCATCTTATCGAAATTAAAGGAATATCTCCTGATGATTCTTATGAATTACAGTCTGATATAAACCAAATAAGTATATTGATGATTGACAGTGATGATATAGAATCAAAAATCACACTTTCACTCTGTGCCCTTGTATTTACTGGCAAAACACAGGAGGCTATAACAGGTATAGCAGAAACGCCTCTTGATATGAAAAAATTTAATGATATGCCAGGGCTTGCTGGTGTTATTGTTGGCTCTGATGACACTTTATGGGATATTGCCAAAGAATACAACACAACACCTGAAAGTATCATGGAATTAAATGGTCTGACAAGTAATCAGATTTACAAAGGAGACCGTCTGCTTCTTATGAAGATAGTTGATGGCATATAACAATTACTATAAGTGGGCAGCAGGAAATGCAGTATAATTCCCACTGCCCTGCCAATATAATTAAAATCACTTTATTAATTTTATCCATCCTTTTGGTGCTTCTATCCTGCCCATCTGAATGCCTGTAAGTGTATCATATAGTTCTTTTGTAACTGGACCCATATCATTCATTCCACTAGGGAAACAAATCTCATTGCCATGGTCTACAACTTTGCCTACTGGGGAAATAACTGCTGCTGTACCACACAATCCACACTCTGCAAAGTCTTTTATTTCATCAAAATATACTTCACGCTCTTCAACTTCTAGCCCAAGATAATCTTTAGCTACAGTCATTAATGAACGGCGTGTTATAGATGGAAGTATACTTCCTGATTTAGGAGTTACAACTTTTTTATCTTTTGTTATAAAGATAAAGTTAGCTCCGCCTGTCTCTTCAACCTTTGTACGTGAAGCAGGGTCAAGATACATATTTTCATCAAAACCTTTGTTATGTGCATCTACAATAGCATGAAGGCTCATAGCGTAATTAAGCCCTGCTTTTATGTGACCTGTTCCATGTGGAGCTGCTCTGTCAAAGTCGCTTACACGTATTGTAATAGGTTTTGCACCACCTTTAAAGTATGGACCTACTGGTGTGCAGAATACTCTGAACTGATATTCTTCTGCTGGCTTAACGCCTATAACAGCATTGCTTCCAAACATATAAGGTCTTATATATAATGTTGCACCTGAACCAAATGGAGGTACATAGTCAATATTTGCTTCAACAGTCTTTACAACTGCATCAATAAAACGCTCTTTAGGAAACTGTGGCATTTCTAATCTCTCCGCAGAATCCATAAGTCTTTCTGCGTTTAAATCTGGACGAAAGCAGACTACATTGCCCTTCTCTGTTGTATATGCTTTAAGTCCTTCAAAAATAGTCTGTGCATACTGAAGCACACATGCACATTCGCTAATTGTCACAGTGTCATCTTCAGTGAGAACGCCATCATCCCATGCTCCATTTTTATAATTTGACACATATCTTTTGTCTGTCTTCATGTACCCAAAGCCAATATTGCTCCAATCGATGTCTTTCTTTGCCATTCTATAACTTCCTTTCTTACTGCCTTATAGCAGGTCTTATAATTCTATATTGAATTTTACAACCATGTACATAAGGTGTCAAGAATTTTCAATAAGGTTAATTCTCCTTATATGGCGTTCATCATTAGAAAACTTAGTGTCAAGAAATGTATCTACAATTTTTAATGCAAGCCCTACTCCAACCACTCTTGCACCCATTGCAAGTATATTGGCATCATTGTGTTCTCTTGTCGCCTGTGCGCTATATGTATCATGGCACAGTGCGGCACGTATTCCTTTGAATTTGTTAGCAGTAATAGATATGCCTATTCCTGTACCGCATATAAGTATGCCTCTGTCACATTCACCTGATATAATTGCATTTGCTACTTTCTTTGCATAAACAGGGTAGTCACATGACTTGTCATCATAACAGCCATAATCCTTAAATTCAATCCCTCTTTCTTTTAAATGCTTTATTAATTCCTGTTTTAATTCATATCCTCCATGGTCACTGCCTAATGCTATCATTGTTTTCTCCTTCCTCGTGATATATTGATTCTATTCTAAGAATTACTCTCTCCACCCTTTTTTGTATTTCTGCAAAAAAGCTTTCATACTGTTCATTATCTGCTCCATATGGATTAACCATGTCTGTATCTTCTCCTATAAATTCCCCTATTGTATAAATATTTCCATCTATTCCAAAATCCTCCATAAGTTTTACTTTTTCACTAAATGTCATAGTTAGCATCAAAGTGTCTTTTGTTATATCATCTTTTGAAAGCTGGATTGAATTTTTATGGTTACTAATTCCAATATCATGACTGCTAAGTATCACATTTACTTTTGGACTTATAGGTTCTGAAAAAAGAACAACCATTCCACGTGAAACAGCTTTTGGAATCCATGCAGGCGCCATATGCCTATAAACAGCCTCCGCTATTGGACTGCAAAAAGTATTAGTAGTACATATAAATATTACATTATCATACCTTTTCATGCCTTCCTCCTTTCTATGGCACTATTATGTGTCACGCATTTATTATATTATATGCGGCTGCTTTAAGCATTCTGTTCATTACCGCTCCCCCAAGTATGTCATCTCCAAAACTTTCTGAATATATATATTTTACATTCAGATAATCCATTTCTCTTAGTACATCATATAGTCTTGCAGCAATGGAGTCTTCATGTTGCCTTGAACCTATGCTTTTTACAATATTGCATTTATAATCTATTATGCTTTCATCAGTTGCTATTACAGCAACTTTGTACCCTTTATTCTCTTTCTCATATACAAGTCTGTTAATTTTAGCTGCCACCATGCAAGCATCACCTTTTACGATAAAAAGCTGACCTTTTGGTGCATAATGACGGTACTTCATTCCAGGGGCTTTGGGTAAAATGTCTTTTTTAGGTATTCCTTTAATAGCAGCATCTATACTGACATTTCCCACAACATCTTCAATCATATCTTTAGTTATATAGCCTGGTCTTAATATTACTGTTTCCTCACAACTTACATCAACTATAGTTGACTCAATGCCTATCCCCACACTCCCACCATCAATTATCATATCAATTCTGCCATCTAAGTCTTCTATAACATGCTCTGCTTTTGTAGGACTTGGTCTGCCTGATATATTTGCACTTGGTGCAGCAATATAAACACCTGACTGTAGTATAAGTTCTCTTGCTATAGCATGTCCGGGCATTCTCACAGCAACCGTATAAAGTCCGCCCGTTGTAGATAATGGAACTATATTCTTTTTCTTAAAAACCATTGTGAGAGGTCCTGGCCAAAACGCTTTGGCAAGTTTTTTTCCATTTTCTGAAATATCATCTGCTACATCATAAAGCCCCTGCATATCAGCTATATGTACTATAAGTGGATTGTCAGATGGTCTTCCTTTGGCTTTATATATTTTAGATGATGCATCTGGATTAAGCGCATCACCACCAAGCCCATATACCGTTTCAGTGGGAAATGCCACAAGACCGCCATTTTTAAGAATATCACAAGCTTCTTTAAGTTCTTTTGTCCTAAAATTATCTGGATTTATTTTTAGTACATTTGTAAACATATTTAACCTCAATTCTGTGTTGTTGTAGTTTTAAGATAATTGACAACTCCTTTTGCAACAGCTTTTGCTACTTTTTCCTGATAATCCTTTGTTACAAGGAGCCCTGCCTCTTGTGAATTTGATAAAAAACCACACTCTACAATTATTGCGACATCTTTAGAATTTTTTAATATGTAATAATCTGAATTAGGTTTTGCCACTCTTTTATTTGTCTCATCAAGTACAGCCATCTGTTCTTGCATAATTTCTGCAAATTTCTTTCCTTCATCTGAAGAAGACTGGTAAAATACCTGCGCTCCTTTAGAGCTTTCCTGTGTAAAGCTGTTTTGATGTATACTTACTATTGCATTAGGGTGCTCGCTGTTCATAAGCTCTACCCTCTTTTTTAAGTCAGCAGTTTTTTTATTGCTGTCACTTTCACTATAAAGACCTGTATCTGTCTCCCTAGTCATAACAACTTCACAGCCGCTGTCCTCAAGTATATCCTTAAGAAACAGTGCAATAGAAAGATTTATATCTTTTTCATATGCTCCATTAACACCGACTTTTCCAGGGTCAATCCCACCATGCCCACTATCAATTAATACTTTATATTTTTTATCACTTTTTACTGATACTTCCCTAAAAACATCTCTTGCAGTCATATATGTTATTATGCCCGCAATAAAAAGAACACATACCGTTATAACCATTATTAATGATTTTCCATACTTATTTACAGTCATTTTAGATTCGTCCTTTCAACATATAAATAATATATTATATATATTTATATGTAAGCTAAATAGCTTAAAGAACGTATAATAAAGGTTATTGTATGTAAATCAGTCACAGTACTTTGCAACTGCATCCCATATTGACGAAACTTCCATTCCAAGTTTCCAAAATGCCATTCCTGCTACACCTCCATCAGCAACAGCTTTCATTTTCAAATCTAAAGATTTTCTATTTTCTATCCACATTTTACGCAGAGAACCATTTTCTCTGTATTCAATATAGTTAAGCCCTGCCTCTTCATCCCATACCATATTGGCACTAGAACTAGACGCAAGCTCAGAGGCATATCCCATAGAGCACGCTTCTGATGTAAGCTGCACATCACCATTGCTTGTGGTTTCTGTCCAAATTCTTGAATAAAATGGCAGTGCAATTATAGTCTGCTCTGCTGGCACTTGCTCTATAGTATTTTTAACTGCATCTTTCACATACCCAAGCGAAGAGACAGGACCTGCCTCTTCAGAGCCAGCATAATATTCATCATAAGCCATTATAATAACATAATCTGCAACATTTGCCTGTTCTGTCCTGTCATAATACTGTGAATAATCTGCTGGAACATAATTGTCAATAGAAAGTACTATGCCATTATTGCGGCACATAATGCCAAGTTCTCTTATAAACTGTACAAAATCTTTACCATTTTCCTGTCTTACATTTTCAAAATCTATATTTATACCATCAAGACTGTACTTTATAGCCTCTGCTATAAGGTTTTTAGCAAGCCTTTGTCTTCTGGTTGTCACTCTTAAAACCTTACCAATCTTCATATTAGGGTCAAAGTCGTCACAAAGTCCCCACACCTGCACACCTTCTGTATGTGCACGCTCAACATATGAATAATCTGCAATCGAAGAAATATTGCCCGCATTATCTATAGTTTTAAACCATGTAGGTGATATTACATTTACACCCTTAGTCTGTGCAAGCATATCAGCCATACTGCTATTGGCATATGCATTAGTAACTTGATGCCATACAAGATTGACTTTTTCATCTAAAAGTATATGTGAATACTCTTCTTGTTTAAAATTAGAAGTTTTCATCTCTTCTGTCACACTTCCAAGTTTATCACCTTTGACATAACCAATAACACCATCTTCTGTCATTGCCTGATAAAAGCCTTCATCGTCTTCTTCACTTAATATGCGCAATTTTACACCAGAATCCATATCAACTAAAATATCACTTTTTGTATCTGGTTCATATCTAAGTTGTGTATCTTTCTTTACAGTATTATACTTTTCATTTTCACCATATATATAGTTTATCACTACTCTGTCAGGATTATCAAACTTTTTATAATCAAGTGCAGTATACTGCTCTATATAGTCTATTGCTACATAAACTTTGCTATCCTTAACTCTTACAATATTATAATCCTTTTCTTCTTTTCTTTTGTTAATATAACATATATTACTATTGACTTCAGCAGTTATTAATTCTGTAGATGTCGTATACAACAGTTTATTTTCCACAGAGTCCCAGTAAAATCTTGGATTAAGCACATCTGTTACAATATCCATATCAAGATAAATCTGACCATCTTCATACAGTCCCTGTATATCGCTTATTTCATCTTGCATAATAAGCAGTATTTTTCCATTCTCCACTCTAAAATAATCCGTAAGTTTCATATGTTCTTTACTTGGCATATTTTTTTGCAAAAGCACAATAGTAGAAATTATTATAATAATAAGTATCGCTACTGCAACAGGAATTACAATTTTTCTTTTCTTCATGTGTCAACGACCTCTTCTTCTCATATAGTTATATTTTAATTAAGTATAACACTTTATATATATATAGACAAGTAAAAAAGGATTTATGGTTTCATAAAAAATGCTGTACAAATTCCTCCTCTTGTGCTATTATCAGACATAGTTGCTGAGTGGTATCCAGATATGGAACTGCATCAGATGATATATGCCACCAAGTAAAATGTAATAGTAAAGAGGTGGTAATGTGAATATTGGTTTTATTGGCGCTGGCAGGACAGGGTGTACTCTTGGTAAATACCTTTCTAGTACATGCACTGAATATGTTACAGTTGTCGGTTATTATAGCAGGACGAAACAAAGCGCTGACGAGGCGGCGACTTTTACAAAGTCCAAAGCTTTTAATAATTTAGAGGCCCTTGTAGATGCAAGTGACATATTGTTTATCACTACACCTGACAGGGTGATTAAAGAAATATGGGAACATATAAAACATTATAATCTAAAAGATAAAATTATTTGTCATTTTAGTGGTTCATTATCATCTGATATTTTTTCAGGGATTGAGGTTACAGGTGCGTCCTGCTGTTCAATCCATCCTATGTATGCATTCAGCAGTAAATACAAATCCTATTTACAATTCAATAAGGCATGTCTGTCTATTGAAGGCAGAGAAATTGCTATAGAAAAGATGACAAAGCTATTTTCAGACAGACTGCATCACAAAGTATTTAAGCTTGTCCCTTCCGATAAAGCTAAATACCATGCTGCTGCGGCATTTGCAAGCAATTATATTACTGGAGTTATGTATATAGCAATAGAACTTTTAAAAGAATGTAGCTTTACAGAAAGTAATGCAAGAGAATTGCTATCTGCTGTATCACTTAGTAATATTAATGCTGTCTTAGAAACTGGAGCAATAAATGCGCTTACTGGTCCAGTTGAGCGTAATGATGTAGAAACTGTTAAAAAACATCTTGACGCTTTAAAGGGTACAGAAGCCAAAGAACTTTATACAATTCTTGGAAAAGTGCTTGTACAAATGGCTGAACAGAAAAATTCAGACAGGGATTATGCAGAAATCAAAAGCTTATTTAAAATGAAGGAGGATTGAAATGAAAAATACAGTCAGAACATTCCAGACAGCAAAGGAAACTGGCAAAAAAATTACAATGCTTACAGCATATGATTACTCTACTGCCAGACTTATGGATGAAGCAGGAATTGATGCAATTCTTGTCGGTGATTCACTTGGCAATACAATACTTGGCTATGAAGATACAGTTTCTGTTACTATGGAGGATATGATACATCATGGTGCAGCCGTTGCACGAGGTGTCAGTAACACAATGGTTGTTGTAGATATGCCATTTATGTCTTTTCAAACGAGTGCATATGATGCGCTTGTCAATGCAGGAAGACTTATGAAAGAAGGACGTGCGGCGGCTGTTAAGCTTGAGGGAGGAAAATCAGTATGTCCACAGATTAAGGCTATCACTGATGCAGGGATTCCTGTTATGGCGCATCTTGGGCTTACACCACAGTCTATCAATGCATTTGGCGGAAATAGAGTACAAGGTAAAAGTGAGGAAGCAGCGAAACAGATACTTGAAGATGCTTATGCAGTACAAGAAGCTGGCGCATTTGCTGTTGTGCTTGAATGTATTCCTGCAAAGCTTGCAACACTTATTACAAATAAACTTTCTATACCAACTATTGGTATAGGTGCTGGCAATGGATGTGATGGACAGATACTTGTGTATCAAGATATGCTTGGAATGTTTTCTGATTATGTACCAAAATTTGCAAAGAAATTTGCAGATGTAGGCGCTATTATGAAAAATGCATTTGCAGATTATATAAGGGAAGTTTCAGAGGGAACATATCCAGCAGAAGAACACACATTTAAGATAGATGACGATGTTTTAGAAAAATTATACTAGAAAAAATTTCTTAGTAGTGGAGGATGATATGAAAATTGCAGTAACTGTTAAAGAAGTAAGAAATCAAGTTAATGAGTGGAGAAGGCAGGGAATGTCTGTAGGGCTTGTTCCAACTATGGGCTATCTACATGAAGGACATAAGAGTCTTATAACACGTGCTGTTTCTGAAAATGATAAGGTTGTTGTTAGTGTATTTGTAAATCCTATGCAGTTTGGACCATCAGAGGATTTGGAAAGTTATCCTCGTGATATGGACAGGGACGCAGCTGTCTGTGAAGAAGCAGGTGCGGCTTTAGTATTTCATCCAGAGCCTTCTGAAATGTACCATGAGGGTTTTTCATCTTATATTGACATGAATACACTTACAGAAGGATTGTGTGGAAAAAGCAGACCTACTCACTTTCGTGGTGTATGTACAGTAGTTGCCAAATTATTTAACATAGTAGTGCCTGATAGAGCTTATTTTGGACAAAAAGACGCTCAGCAGCTTGCAGTTGTACGCCATATGGCTGACGATTTAAGTTATGGCATTGAAATTATAGGATGTCCTATTGTCAGAGAAGAAGATGGTCTTGCCAAAAGTTCACGTAATACTTATCTTAGTAATGAAGAAAGAAAGGCGGCACTTATACTTAACAAAGCACTTTCTGAGGGCAAGAAACTTATAAATTCAGGTGAAAAAGATGCAGATAAGATAAAAGCTACAATTAGTGACATAATTAATACAGAACCTCTTGCAAGAATTGATTATGTTGAAGTGGTAAGCTGGGATACACTAGAGCCAATTAAGGAAATTAATGGTCAGGTTCTTGCAGCAGTTGCAGTATTTATAGGAAAGACAAGGCTTATAGATAACTTTATTATCTCATAAATGGAGGGTAATTATGACAGTTACAATGTTAAAAGGAAAAATCCACAGGGCTGTTGTGAAACAAGCCAAACTTAATTATGTAGGCAGTATTACTATTGACCCTGTGCTTATGAAAGCGGCGGGTATATATGAATATGAACTTGTGCAAATAGTTGATGTGGAAAATGGCAACAGGTTTGAAACATATACCATCGCAGGAGAGCCAAACAGCGGTATGATTTGCTTAAATGGGGCAGCAGCAAGGCAAGTGCAAGTAGATGACCATATAATTATTATGTGTTACTGTCAGCTTGATGATGAAGAAGTAAAATCTCATAAGCCAAAAGTTGTTTTTGTAGACGATAATAATAGAATTAGCAAAATATCTTCATATGAGAAATATGGCACATTAACTGATGATGCAGTTAATTCACTGCAATAATAAATGGAGCAAAAAATAGACTATGTTAAATGGTAAAACGGTATTATTAGGTGTTACAGGAAGTATAGCAGCATATAAAATTGCAAATCTTACAAGTATGCTTTCAAAACTTCATGCAGATATTCATGTACTTATGACAAAAAATGCCACTAATTTTATTAATCCTATTACATTTGAAACGTTGACAGGTAATAAATGTCTTATAGATACTTTCGACAGAAATTTTCAATTCAATGTTGAACACGTTGCACTTGCCAAGAAAGCAGATGTTGTACTTATAGCTCCTGCCTCAGCCAATATTATTGGAAAAATGGCATATGGTATAGCAGATGATATGCTTACAACTACATTGCTTGCTTGTAAATGCAAAAAGATAGTTTCTCCTGCAATGAATACAAATATGTATGAA
>DESG01000106.1:14827-14993 GCA_002361175.1 Lachnoclostridium sp. UBA3320
TATTAATCCTATTACATTTGAAACATTAACAGGCAATAAATGCCTTATAGATACATTTGACAGGAATTTCCAGTTTAGTGTTGAACATGTTGCACTTGCCAAAAAGGCAGATGTTGTGTTAGTTGCACCCGCTTCTGCTAATGTAATTGGTAAAATGGCATGTGGC
>DESG01000106.1:15003-33369 GCA_002361175.1 Lachnoclostridium sp. UBA3320
GCAATGAATACAAATATGTATGAAAATCCTATTGTACAGGATAATATTGCAAGACTTAGAAAATTTGGCATAGATGTTATAGAGCCTGACACTGGATTGCTTGCTTGTAAAGACATTGGAGCTGGCAAGATGCCATCAGAGGAGCTTTTACTTGAATATATTCTTAAAGAAATCAGATTTAAAAAGGATTTTGCAGGAAAGAAGGTTATGGTTACAGCAGGTCCTACAGAAGAAGCAATAGACCCTGTAAGAATTATAACAAATCATTCTACTGGAAAAATGGGGTATGCCATTGCCAAAGTGGCAGTACAGCGTGGTGCTGCTGTTACGCTTGTTAGTGGACCAGTCAATTTAAAACCTCCTGCTTTTACCAGTATAATAAATGTAAAAAGTGCACAAGATATGTTTAATGAAGTGTCATCTCGTGCTAAAGACAATGACATTATCATTATGGCGGCAGCAGTAGCTGATTATACACCTGTAAATGTATCAGATGAAAAGATAAAGAAATCTGATGGCAATCTAAGTATCCCTCTTAAGCGCACAACTGATATATTAAAATATCTTGGTGAAAACAAAAAAACAGGACAATTTTTATGTGGATTTTCGATGGAAACCAAAAACTTGCTTGATAATTCTAGAAAAAAATTAGTTAATAAGAATGCTGACATGATAGTTGCCAATAACCTCAAGATAAAAGGTGCTGGTTTTGGTACTGATACTAATATTGTGACTATTATCACTAAAGATAACTGCAAGGAGTTAGAACAGATGGACAAAGAGGAAGTCGCAAAATGTATCCTAGACGAAATTTTATATAAAAATTTATAATCATGTTCTTGTAATATTTTCAAATGTGTATTATAATGAGAAGACAAAATTAAAAGGAGGGAATTTAAAATGGCATATGTAATTAGTGACGATTGCGTTAGCTGCGGCGCTTGTGCAGGCGGATGTCCAGTAGGCGCTATTTCAGAAGGCGATTCACACTATGTAATTGACCCTGATACATGCATTAGCTGTGGTGCTTGCGCAGGTACATGCCCTTCAGGTGCAATTTCTGAGGAATAATTTTAACTCTAAAAGGACATAGAGTTGCCGGCTGGTGGACGAGGTTATACCCTGCCATGAGGCGGCAGCTTTTTGCTTTAACTAATATGTAATCTTGCTAAAGGTGCGTTGCCTTTTGGTAGATTTTTATGTATATTTAAACAACGCAGAAATGAGGAATTTATGACAGAGAGAGTATCAGAAGATATGATTATTGCAGATATGCTTAGATTAGACCCAGGTATTGGACCTATTCTTATGGCATCAGGTATGCACTGTATAGGTTGCCCTGCTTCACAAGGAGAAAGTCTTTCAGAGGCAGCTATAGTACATGGGCTTGAAGCTGATAAGCTTGTACAAACTGTCAATGAATATCTTGCCAATAAGTAAAAAAGAAAAGGTATGTCATCTTTTGATAAACATACCTTTTTTTTTAAAGTTTTGCAAGAGTTTGAATTGCTTTTGCATTTATAAGAGGTTCATAATGCTCTTCAAAATATGAAATGCTTGCATAAGTATTTTTATATAGATTGCCATATTCACCTGTGATATTGCAAACTTTATTAAATTCCTCTGAGGAATGTCCTGACTTGTGCAGTACAAGGTAATAGCATCTCTTAACATCATCTTTATATACAGAATTTAAACCATTATATATGCTTCCAATGCTGACAGCAAGCGCAGTAATGTCTTCCAATGTTTTAAATGAATATATTTTAATGACATCTGTTATAGCCTTTGTATAAGGCGTTTCAGGTCTTGGTTCCATTCCTAGTGCTTCTGATAGTGATATAAAATCAGTGTCTGGTTCTTCAGCATCTTCTTCATTTGTTATATAGCCATCAATTAAGTCAGAATCAAATGAATCTTCAATATCAAATGCATATTCACCATCTTCATAAAATGTGTCGTCAGGGTCATCTGAAAAATTAGAAAAACGAGTGTCAAGTTCGTCAGGATTCTCTACTTTAGTGATAACTAATACAAGAGTATCAGGATACATCGGTATAGCTTCTATCATTAAAGGAATATCCTCTGTCTCAAATCCAAATTCATAGGAAGCCTGCTGCATCATGTCACGAAAAAGCGCTTTTGCCTTGTCAGTCCCATAAGCCAGTTCACTAATTCTGAGTTCACGGTCAGACAGGTCTTGTTTATTTAGAGTGCAACGGATTTGTTTATCGCTGATTTTTTCTATACGCATAGGCTCACTTCCTTTCTTTTGATAATGACAATTTTCGTCAAAATAGTGCATATCTTTAGATAAATTATAATTTAAACTATCGTATAAGTCAATGTTAAAGATAATTTTCTCCAACAATTAGGGTTTGTAAATTGTGATAAGAAATACTAGGAGATTTTTCAAATTTATTATATATTTATTCTAAATGTGATAAAAATGTGAGTTTTTATGTTCATTTATACACTTTTGTAACGAAAAACCTTAATTAATATTGTAATATATACCATAGTTTTAAATAAGTACATATAATATAATACTCATCAGAGTAGCAGGTTCTTTATGAAAGGAGGACAGTTTGTGGCTTGGCTGTGAATAACCATATTTTACTTATAACATATATAACTAGAATCCGCAACTCTTTGAATATAAAGTATTTATGAAATTACAACAGCGTATCACATCACAGTAATGCATAGCTGTTATTTTATAGGAGGTAAGTAAAATTGAATGGTAAAGCAGAAGAATTAAAGGACACTATGTATTCATGGCTTGTATCTGAAATCAGGCAAGCGGAAAATAATGGCATCGAAGTTAGAATTGAAGGTGTACACTATTCGCTTGGTGATGTTAGTAAACTCAAAAATGTAATGGAAAATAACTATTACATGAAAAGCTATACAGGCAATGAACTTGGCAAAATAGTTCAGATAGATTTTGAACGTATTATAAGCATCTAAAAAAACAATAGCGTTGAATGTCTATGCCGCCTCTATCTATGTAGGGTTGTAAGCTGTAAGCTTAAAGCAGGGAAATCTTGCCCGAGATTGCCCTGCTTTCTTTTTTTACAATGCATTTTTATGCACTTGCAATTGCTTGAATCTCCACATATAATTAATTGTACTAAAGCTGAGTTTTAAGCATATTAATATGTAATTTTATAAACGGAGGAGCATCAATAATGGACAAAATTTTGATTATAGATGATGACAAAGAACTTTGTGCATTAATTAAACAGAGTGTTTTACAAGAAAGTATAGAAGCTGACTGCTGTTATTCTGGAAAATCTGGTTTGTTACAACTGAATGAAAAAGAATACCAGCTTGTCATATTGGATGTAATGATGCCAGGCTTTGACGGCTTTGAAACCTTAGAGCAGATCAGAAAAGAAAGCAGCCTTCCTATCTTGATGTTTACGTCAAAAAATGACAGTGCTTCGAAAGTGCGGGGGTTACGGGCGGGAGCTGATGACTATCTGACAAAGCCTTTTGACATGGACGAGCTGATAGCCCGTATTGTGTCATTGATTAGACGCTATACTCGTTTTAACCAAAAAGATGGTCAAATTCAGACGTTTGATTTTGATGGGCTGATTATCGACTTTAACAGCCGTTCTATTCACGCAGTAAATGGTGATTATGAACTGCCGCCAAAAGAATTTGATTTACTTATGTTTCTTGCCAAAAATCAGGGAAAGATACTGACAAAACAACAAATTTATGAAAATGTCTGGGGAGAAGATTATGTTTATGATGACAGCAACATTATGGCAATCATCAGCCGGCTGCGGAAAAAGATAGAAGAAAATCCAAGCAATCCACGCTATATACAGACAGTGAAAGGGATTGGCTATCGTTTCAACAAGGAGGTGTGAGTATTGTATACAGAAGCGGTTATAATTGTTACGTTGGGTATTGCATTTGCTTCTGTCTGCAGTCTTTTTTTAATAGTCAGACGTGTTAAAAAACAGATATTGGAAATATCGGAGGCTTTAGAAGATATAAAAAATGGGAATGGAAACAGGCGTATTTTATCAGAAACGCACGAACTTGTAGCTCCTCTTGCTTATGAGATTAACGATATCATTCTATCCTACGAAGACAGGCTTTCTGTCTATCGCCAAACGGAAGAAACAAACAGGCAACTTATGACGAGTCTTTCCCATGATGTACGGACACCGCTTACCACACTGATTGGATATCTGGACGCTGCACATAAAGGGATTGTTGACGGAAAAGAACGAGATAACTATATAGAAACTGCCCGTTTGAAAGCACACGATTTAAAGGAATATATTGATGTGCTTTTTGACTGGTTTAAACTAGGTTCAAATGAATTTTCGATGAATATATCCACTGTTGATTTAACGGAACTGACACGGAACATATTGATTGACTGGATACCAATATTTGAAGATACACACATAGATTTCATAGTTGACATTCCAGAACAGCCATTCTGGGTGCAGATTGATTCAGATGGATATATGCGGATATTAAATAATCTGATACAGAATGTGATTTCCCATAGCCATGCGGATAAAATAGAAATAGCTTTATCAGAACAGGGAGGAAATATAAAAATTCTATTGTCTGATAATGGCGTAGGAATTGATAAGGAGGATTTAAAACATATTTTTGAGCGGCTTTATAAATGCGATAAAGGGCGGTCTGAAAAAGGCAGTGGTCTTGGTCTGTCTATCGTACACCAGCTTGTAACGAAACTGAATGGAACAATAACAGTGGAAAGCGTACCAGAAGAAGGAACTGTTTTTATTCTGCTTTTCCCACTGACAAAATGAGTCAGAACCGTTTTTTACTTTAAATGCAAGGTTAATGCAAGGTTCGTGCAAGGTTAATGCAAGGTTGGCATGATAGAATAGCAGACATAAAAAGGAGGTTTTACAATGAACAAATATGTTATTGAAACAAAAAATCTTACAAAGCAGTATGGAATACAAAAAAGCGTTGCCAATCTGAATATCCATGTACAGAAAGGGCGTATATATGGTCTGCTTGGCAGAAACGGTGCTGGAAAGACAACAACAATGAAAATGCTGCTTGGACTGACGACACCTACTTCAGGAGAAGTGACAATTTGGGAAAAATCTTTAGCTGCAAATGAAAAAAAGTTGCTGCCACGTATTGGCAGTTTAATTGAATCACCTGGCTTTTATCCTAATCTGACCGCTACCGAAAACCTGCGTATTTTTGCTACCCTGCGAGGAGTGCCAAACCGCAACGCAATTAAAAACGCACTTGATTTGGTTGGCCTGCCTTACAAAGATAAGAAGCTATTTTCTCAATATTCACTTGGCATGAAGCAGAGGCTAGCAATTGCCCTTGCTATTATGCATGACCCAGAACTTTTGATTTTGGACGAACCGATTAATGGTCTTGACCCGATTGGAATTGCAGAAGTCCGTTCTTTTATCCGTGACCTTTGCAATGAGCGTGGAAAAACAATTTTAATTTCCAGCCATATTCTTTCTGAAATTGCACTTTTAGCTGACGATATAGGAATTATCGACCACGGTACATTACTAGAAGAAGAAAGTCTTGCAGAACTGGAAGCAAAGAGCAGAAAACATATCCGATTCATTGTTTCTGATACAGCACAGGCGGCAAGAATTTTAGAACGCATTTTCCATGAAAGCCAGTTTACCATACAAGACGATCACAATATACAGGTAAATAACCTTGATTTACCAATAGGAAAAATTATTACTGCCTTTGTAGAAAATGGCATAGAAGTATCGGAAGCTCATACTTTTGAAGA
The DNA here is from genome assembly GCA_002361175.1 of Lachnoclostridium sp. UBA3320. Lineage (GTDB taxonomy): Bacteria > Bacillota > Clostridia > Lachnospirales > Lachnospiraceae > Butyribacter. The sequence goes on from DESG01000106.1 coordinate 20,792, forward strand.
AAGCCTTGAAGATTACTTCAAACGTGTAACAGGGGGTGAGGGAATTGCTTAAACTTATTATTTGTGAGTTTTCAAAACTAAAGAGGAAAAAATTTATATGGTTGGTTATTTGCTCAGCGTTTTTATTTCCTGTGCCTCTGACAGTGTTGATGACAATGCCACAAAAAACAGAAAAATTTGAGAGCAAAGCAGAGATTTTTGATGCTTATTTTCAGTTCGTTATGGGATATGGTGTTGACCTACTTTTACCATGTATAATCGGGGTGATTGCAGCCATGCTCTTCTTTATGGAACGAGATAATGATACATTTAAAAACCTGCGTACCATTCCTATAACAAGCACACAGATGATTTTGACAAAAATAATTGTCCTATTCTTTTTTGGAATTATTTTTAGCCTGACATTGGCTCTTATAGCAATCTTTTGTGGAGGGATAATCGCAGAAGTAAACCAGATTGTTTACCGATTATTTTTTGCGTTGGAAATGGGGATTTTTATTACGGCTGGGACGCTGCCTTTAGTCGTGCTTGTGGTTTTCTTTAGTAAAAATTATGTTTTTTCTGTTCTTTTATGTGTTTTTTACAGTGTTCTAAGTATGACAGCCGAATCATCTTTTGGTGTACTGCCTAAGATAATGTGCTGGCTGATGCCAATTCCACTTACAACATTATGGAGTGCGGGAAATTTAATCGCACATGGCGCTATGGACAGTGTGATAATCCTAGAATATTTAATGCCGACTACATTTCAAACAATTGTTATTTTAGCTGTTATTGCTTTGCTTTCTGTTATATTGGTTAATTATATGTATAAAAAGAGAGGAGATGAATGATATGCTTCGCATGTTAAAGACCGAAATATGGAAACTAAAGCGTTATCATATGATATGGGCAGGTGTTTTGCTGATGCTGCTTTCCGTTCTATTAACGCTTTTTTCCACAACTGCATTAGATGGAACTGTCTGGACATTTCCTTTCTTTACAGAACAGGTTATCAAAAATAACGTTACAATGATTTTTCCCATGTGCATTGTTTTAATTGCTGGATATATTATAGCAAGGGAAGAAAAAGACGATACGCTCAAAAGCATTTTGACAATACCTATTTCATATAGAAGCTTATTGTGGGGGAAACTGTTTGTATGTGCATTGCTTTCTTTGTTTTTTGGGCTGGTAAGTGCGGCATTCACAGTAATTGCTGATTTGTTAATGGGATTTCCAGGAATTTGTGTAACATCAGTATTGCAGACATTTATCCAGATTATTCTTAACTGTCTATTTTTATATATTGCGGTTATGCCTGTTATTGCATTCGCCGTCCACATACCAAACGGACACATGATTGGAACAATTATTGCTTTTGTTTATGGGTATTGTGGTATGTTTGCTTCTGGAAATGCTACTTTAGCCAATATTTATCCTGTTACTGCAAGTTTGGGATTAATTAGTTATCGAAGCTATGATTCAGCTGTACATTGGAATGTATTTATCTGTCTGTTTAGTATGATTGCCGTATCAATGATTACTGTTGCTTTTATAGTTACTGTAAAAGGAAATGTACCAGTTAAAAAAACAAAAAAGCACAAAAAGGCAATAACCAAAAAAGGTTGGTAATAATCACAAAAATTTCTATTGCTTTAAACCGTCAATCATCTAATTTTCTTGCATCATACCTCCTTTAAATGCTATTTTTTTACTTTAAAATACACGAATAAGTTTAAAAGAAAAAAACCATACTATAATCTATAACATCGATTTTAAATAAAAAAGGAGATTTTACTTTATGAATCCTATACAGGCATATATAATAATGTTTTTAACAGGTGGTTTTTTATACTGTGGCATAGAAATATTATACAGAGGATTTTCACACATTTCAATGTTTTTTGCAGGTGGTTTATGTTTTATACTTGTAGGAGCAATTAAAGAAATACTTGGCAGTTCTGCTTCAATAGTTGGGCAGATGCTTTTATGTGGTATTATGATTACAGGAATTGAATTTATATTCGGAGAAATTGTGAATAAATATATGAATTTAAATGTATGGGATTATTCAGGTGAACAGTATAATTTTAAGGGGCAAATATGTCTGCTTTACTCAAATATGTGGTTTTTTCTGTCATGTCCTATGATTATATTACATGACTATATGAAGTATCTGTTACTTGGACAAAGTATGCCACATTACAAAATTTTTTAAATATAATTTGCCATTTTTCTTAAACTGTGCTATATTCAGCATAAGGGATTATAGCAACAATGGAATTACAGCAATGACATAAGGAGGTCGCTTAATTTGAAAGAAACAGGAATAGTAAGAAAATTAGATGAACTTGGCAGGATAACTCTGCCTATTGAACTTCGCCGTACACTAAATCTTGCAGAAAGAGATGCAATCGAAATTTCAACAGAAGATAATAAAATTATCTTGGAAAAATATGAACCAGAAGATATATTTACAGGCGCAAAAGAGGATTTAATAGAATACTGTGGCAAAAAAGTTTCTAAAAAATCTATCTTAGAAATGGCACAAATTGCTGGTCTTTCTGCTAAAGACTTTACATAATTATGCTAAGCTTTAGATTTTTAATTTTAAGATAGGAGGAAATAATGATTAATGAAAATATCCAAACCCTAAAAAACTGGATTAAAGAAAGCAGCAATATTGTATTCTTTGGTGGTGCTGGTGTTTCAACAGAAAGTGGCATACCTGATTTTAGAAGCACAGATGGATTATATCACCAAAAGTATGATTATCCACCTGAGACAATTTTAAGTCACACTTTTTTTAGGCAAAATACGAAAGAATTTTATAAATTCTATCGTGACAAAATGATTTGCAGCAGTGCAAAACCAAATATAACGCATATAAAGCTTGCAGAACTTGAAAAGCAAGGCAAGCTTAAAGCTGTTATTACGCAAAATATTGATGGACTTCACCAAGAGGCTGGCAGTAAAACAGTATATGAACTGCACGGCTCAGTTCTTAGAAATTATTGTATGAAATGTCATAAGTTTTATGATATCTCTGCTATTACAGAAAGTAAGGATATTCCAAAATGTGAATGTGGTGGTACTATAAAACCTGATGTCGTGCTGTATGAAGAAGGGCTTGACCAAGATATTTTAAATGCCTCTCTCACAGCTATAAGAAACGCTGACATACTAATTGTAGGTGGAACTTCACTTGCAGTCTATCCAGCAGCAGGACTTTTGCAGTATTATAAGAACAATAAACTGGTACTTATAAATAAATCAGCTACACCTATGGATAACAGTGCAGATTTGCTTATACAGTGTGGGTTGGGGGAAGTATTTTCACAATTATAACATGGGAGGATTATTATGAGATATACATACAAAACAAAAGGAACATGTTCATCAAAGATTGAATTTGATATTAACAATGATGTTATAACTGATGTAACTTTTACAGGCGGCTGCAACGGCAATTTAAAGGCTGTGCGTTCACTTGTTGATGGTCTTACAGTAGACCAGATTGAAAAGAAAGTAAGCGGCATCAGATGTGGAATGAAAAGTACATCATGTCCAGACCAGCTTGCAAAAGCTGTGCGTGAGGCATATGAAGCAACTCACGCTTAAAACATGGATGCCCCAGAATTAACTATTCTGGGGTTATTTCACTTACATTGTAATGCCTGTCAAGCCTATTTTCTTCATCAAAAAGGTAATTATACTGTATCATTTCATATTCTTTCATAAGGCTGGCATATTCACTGTCTTTCTCTTCTGCCTCGTGTAGTTTTTTACTGCTGTCATAGCTTCCAACTGCACTTATCGCTGGAAGTTTTTTATATAAGTCAAGTAAATACCTGTTAAAATTGCTCATTTTAAGTCCTGCAACACTTAAAAATATGGAAGACAGATAATTTATAGAAGCTTTTTCTATAAACATCTCGGGAATATCGTAGTTTGCCCATATAAGAAATGGCACTTGATATTTTTTCATTGTATCTTCCTGTGTAAACTGCAAAGGTTCTTTGCCCATCATATGTGTGTAAAAGGAATCTGACAGATGGGGCTGGTGGTCTCCAAATAAAATTATTATAACAGGTTCGTCTACATTTTTAAAATATGTAACAAGCTGTTTAAGTGCATCATCAGACATTTTCATAAGAGACAGATACTGTTCTGTCTGCATATCTGAATTAAAAGAAGTCACTTTTATATCCTCTTCAAATTTATATCCTGTATTATTATATGGGTTGTGATTTTGCATTGTAACATTAAATACACACAGAGATGTGCCTTTTTCTTTCTGTTCGTACAGCTCTTCTATTTTCTTGTAATCTGATAAATCACTTATATAATCCCTTACAAGCAGTGGATTTTTAAAATCATCTGCTGAAAGAAACTTGTCAAAATACAACAGAGGATATACTCTGTTTCTGTTATATCCTGAAGGATTGTATGGATGTATAGCGATGGCCTCACTATACCCTTTCTGTGCTTTTATATTGCTTATAATAGAAGGAAGATAACCGTCCATATATTGCAGGTATGGGTTTCCAGGAAGAAATACCTTGCTGCACCCAGTAAGAAATTCAAATTCGGAATTGGCAGTATATCCGCCATAAACTGATGATTGCGCATATCCTTTAATAGTATTTTCACTAAGGCTGTCATAAAATGACATTACACTTTTATCTGTGTCCATATTGCCAAGTATTCGCAAATCAGAGAATGACTCATTCATAATCATTATAATATTAGGATTTTTACTGTCTGTACTATCTTTACTGTTTTTATCTGACTTTTCATATGCTGAAAGTATCTTATCAACTTTTTTTACTGAATACCCTGCTGGTTTATCTATTTCTGTCTTTTCTGCATTTGATAAAAAGTAAAGCAAATACCCATAATCATTTATGCCTATATTATGGTCCCATGTAATTTTACTTATGCCTTTGAAAAAAAATGCGTCAAAATTAATCCACACTATAAATAGTATACAAACTGCTATTCCTGCAAATGATGCTGCTATAGAACTTTTTTTAAAGTAATTGTATGGTTTTTGTATCTGTTTCTTTCTTTCCAAGCGAAACACAATAAACAGTATAGCTAACTGTGCAGCGCCAGCAAGACAGCCAGCAATAAAATATGCATCTATTTTATATGAATATTCTCCTGCTACAGTTGCAGCAGTTTTTACAGCATAAAAGTCCATAAACACAATGCCATAGCCCCTAAATGATATAACGAAATAATTTGCAATGCCTATTATAAACATAAAAATACATGAAATTAAAAATGTAGCCTTCATGCTGTGCAAAATACATACAATAATAAGATTCACAAGCATTATAAGTGCTACATTTTTGATAATTATATCTGCTGGAAACTCTGAAACTGTCTTTTTAAAAAACAGTTCCAGATAAATAAATTCCCATAAGTTTCCAGTTATAAATAACAGGCTTTTTTTTATAATATTTAAAATTATATGGTTTTTTTCCACTGTACTGTACCTGTATTAATTGCCAAATGGGTTATTAAAGAAGTCGTCAAAAATGTCATATCCACCATTTCCTAAACCATCATCTGAATCATTACCATACTGATTTCTATTATTTCCTTGATTACTCTGACTATTGTCAGATGGCAGACCGTCAAGCGACTCTTGACCCTGTAATTTTACTGTTACTTTCCTTTCTTCATATTCTCCATCATTGCTGCGCTGGAATGTAACTTCTATTTCAGTTCCTTTTCGGTAGCTATTCACCTTTTCTGAAAGACTTTCTTTAGTGGTTACTTCCATATTATTAATGCATGTAATAATATCTCCTGCTTTGATACCTGCTTTATCTGCTGCACTGCCTTCTGAAACAGCTCTTACATAAGCACCATTAGGTATATTGTACTGGCTTGCCTCTTCTGTTACTGTCTCCACTGATACTCCAAGATATCCTTTTTCACTGTCTGAAAGTTCTTCTCTGTTCATCAGCTCATCAATAATAGGTGTTGCTACTGAAATAGGTATTGCATACCCTACGCCTTCGACTGATGAATCAGCTATTTTAGCTGAGTTAATTCCTATTACCTGTCCATTAAGGTTGATAAGTGCACCGCCACTGTTACCTGGATTGATTGCTGCATCTGTCTGGATTACCTTAATTTTGTTAGATGTTTTGCTTCTGCTGTCAGCATCCTCTGAAATCTCTCTGTCTTTTGCACTTATATATCCAACTGTCACAGACTGCCCATATCCAAGTGAATTTCCTATTGCGATTGCCATTTCTCCGACTTTTAAGCTGTCAGAGCTGCCTAAGTCTGCTATTTTAATCTTATCCATTGTAGATGAACTGATATCATTTACTTTAACTGCTATAACTGCAAGGTCATTGCTTGCTGCTGTTCCTTTGACCTTAGCTTCATAGACCTCATCATCTATAAACTGTACAGATATTGTATTAGCATTATCTATAACATGGTTATTAGTTGCTATAAGAAGTTCCTTGTCACTTTGTCCTACTATAAAGCCAGAGCCGCAGCTAGTCTGGTCTTGCTGATAGCGTCCACCAAACAAGTCATAATAATTTACACCTTCTGAGGTGCTTGTTATTGCAACGATTGCTGGCAATGTCTGCTCTACAATACCTGATACATCAGTAACTGCTCCTTTTACTACAACTGGGTTGTTACTTTTGCTTGTAGAAGTTTTATTGTCACTGTTTGAATTTGTGGTTGTACCAATTTTATTTGGTTCTTCCGCTGTTATCCCAAATACACTGTCTGAAACATATCTAACTGCCTCAAAACACACTCCTGCAACAATGCCAAAAAGTACTGCACATACTGCTGTTATAAGGAATTTTTTTCCTTTCCACTCACTTTTTTTGTTCTGATTTTTATTATTCTGTTCTGTATAACTGCTGCCATAACTGTTGTTGTAATTGCTATTATAACTGTTGTCATGTATGGGCTGTGACAGATTATCTGGCTGCTGTGGTGATACTTCTTGCTGCCCTGGATTATTATAAGAATTGTCACGTCCTGCATAATAGTCGCCTGAATGAGTTGCACTATTATCACCATCTTTATAAGAATAGCTATAAACAGATGTATCAGGAGGACTTGTTCCCTCAACAGAATTGCCATATTCCCCCGTGTAAGAATTCTGATTCTTATTATTTTCTTCCATAATTTATCCCATGCCTTTCTATGTTGTATATGTAAATACTAATTGCTATACATTAATAATTTATTATCCTACTTTCTGGGCTTTGCGTCAATATAGTTTTTTTATTTTACTTAATTTTTAATAAGTTTATCAATCTTTTGTGTTAAAGATGTGAAAAAGAAATTAATTTATAATTATTTATTGCGAAAAAGAAACTTAACGTCTATAATGAAGAAACAGTTGTTTAATTCTTTTAAAAGAAGGTGAAAGCTTGATTCGTGAAAATCAAAAATTGCTGAATATTATGCATATTGTAATTGATGCTATAATAATAGCTCTTTCATTTATGCTTGCTTATCAGCTTAGGTTTGATGATACATGGAGTCCTCTTATAAAATACCATATTATAAAACCTCCATTTGGATATTGGAAACCACTTGAAGACTATGGCAGTATGCTTATTATGCTTATTCCATGTTATCTTATTATATACTATATATGTGGAATGTATGACCCAAAACGTGCCTCTGGCAGACGTTCTGAACTTTTTGGGCTTATAAAAGCCAGCATACTTGGTATGATGTATACTATAGCCATATTATATTTTTTATTAAAAGAAAATGACTATGCACGTCTTTTTCTTGGAATATTTGTGGTATTAAATATAAGTATTGACTATGCCTTCAGGCTTGTTGTAATTACAATTTTGCGCAGAATGAGGAGGGCAGGCAAAAATCTCAAACACATCTTAATAGTAGGTTACAGCCGTACTGCTAAAGGATATATAGACAGACTTAGGACGCATCCTGACTGGGGATATTCAATACATGGAATGCTTGACGATAATCATCCTGAAGGCGAGATGTACCGCTATGTAAAGGTTATTGGCAAAATAGATAAGCTGCCTTTACTTTTAGCAACTAATGAATTTGACGAAATTGCAATAACACTTGGAATAGATGAATATAGTAAACTTGAAAATATTGTTGCTATATGCGAAAAATCTGGTGTGCATACTAAGTTTATACCTGATTACAACAATATAATACCTACAAAGCCATACACAGAAGATTTGGATGGAATACCTGTTATACATGTAAGACACGTGCCTTTAAGTTCTTCATTTAACAAGGTGCTTAAAAGATGTGTTGATATATTTGGAGCGATTGTTGCAATTATACTTTTTGGCATACCGATGATAATAACGTCAATAATTATCAAGCTGACATCACCTGGACCGCTTATTTTTAAACAGAAAAGGATAGGGCTTCATAACAGAGAATTTTCAATATATAAGTTTCGCTCTATGAAAGTGCAGGAAGAAAACAAAGAAAAAAAGGCATGGACGACAGAGAATGACCCACGTGTAACAAAATTTGGCAGATTTATGCGCAAAACTAATATTGATGAGCTTCCACAGCTTTTTAATGTCTTAAAAGGCGATATGAGCTTAGTAGGACCAAGACCTGAACGCCCATACTTTGTGGACAAGTTTAAAGAAGAGATACCAAGATATATGATTAAGCATCAAGTACGGCCAGGCATGACAGGCTGGGCGCAAGTCAATGGCTACAGAGGTGACACTTCTATCACAAAACGTATTGAATGTGACTTATATTATGTTGAAAATTGGTCAATGTTTTTGGATTTTAAAATACTTTTCCTGACTTTCTTCGGTCACAATGTAAATAAAAACGCATATTAAAAGAACGGAGGATATTAATTGAAAATACGTGGCAGGCTTATAGTTGCCTTTCTTATAATGACAGCTTTTCCATTATGTGCAGGGGCAGCAAGTTTTCATATAATATTACAAAACCAAACTGAAACACTTATAGAATACTATGGCGCTGACCCAGCAGACTATAAAAATTACAGGACTATATTAAACCCTGTAAAGGTGCTGTACAATATCACATTAAAAAACTTTACTGATATTGCAACAGTTGCGGCAAATGACCCTGACAGGCTTTTAGACTATAATACACTAGAAACTATTTCAAATTCGCTTGTAAAAAGAAATTCATTTATTGTAGTAAGAAAAGAAGGCAAAGATTATTATATAGGTGATAAAAACTGCTATAACAAAATGCCTCCTCTTCCACATTTTTCAGCACACGATATTGGTAATAATAACAATATTACAATTAATGCAGATAATTCTTTTTTGATACGTAAAAAAGATTTTTACTATGAAGATGGCTCAGAGGGACAAGTATTTCTTATAACCAAACTTTCAAAACTTCTGCCATATTGGAAAAATGCATTGCGTGACATTATGTTTTGTTTTTTGCTTATTATTATTATAACTGGAACAATACTTATAATCTGGCTTTATCACAGTATTGTAAAGCCGCTTGATATACTTCATATAGCGACTATGCAGATAGGTGCTGGAAATCTTGATAGTCCAGTGCGTGTTACTACATCTGATGAAATAGGTGAGCTGTGCCGTGATTTTGAAGAGATGCGTATACGTCTAAAATCAATACTTGAGGAAAGAATAAAGTATGAACAAGATACACGTGATATGATGAGCAGTATATCCCACGATTTAAAAACACCGCTTACTGCAATTAAGGGCTATGCAGAAGGGCTTATAGACGGCGTGGCAAAGACTCCTGATAAACAGGAGCAATACCTTAAAACAATTATTGCCAAAGCTGTAGATATGACTTATCTTGTAGATGAACTGTCGCTTTTTTCAAAGATTGAGCAAAATGCGCTTCCATATAATTTTACTACAATAGACATTGGTGAATATTTTGACGACTGTATTGAAGATATTGCCTTTGACCTAGAATCAAACAATATAAAAACTGTGTATGAAAATAATACACAGCCTGGTACGCTTATAATAGCAGACCCAGAACAATTAAAACGTGTTATTAACAATATTGCGGGAAATTCTGTTAAATATATGGATAAAAAAGATGGAAAAGTAAAAATTAGTATAAAGAATGTTATTCCACCGCCTATTTCCCCACCTTTATACCGCCAAATTAATGAAGATGGGACAGATCTTATACCACCAAAGGCAAAGGATGAATTTGTACAGGTGGAAATATCTGACAATGGCCCTGGCATTGATATACGAGATTTGCCGTTTATCTTTGACCGCTTTTACCGTGCTGATGCTTCACGCAATTCATCTAAAGGTGGAAGCGGATTAGGGCTTGCGATTGTAAAGAAGATAATTTCTGACCACGGCGGCAAAATTTGGGCAGCAAGCACACTGGGAAATGGGCTTTCAATATATTTTACACTTAAAAAGAAAGAAACTAAACAAAGTAGTATATAGCTAAGAAAATTTGGAGGTATTATTTATGAACAAAATACTTATTATAGAAGATGAATCTTCTATCGCTGAACTTGAAAAGGATTATCTTGAACTTAGTGACTTTGATGTAACTATAGAGTCTGATGGAAGTTCAGGAGCAGCACATGCCATTGATGAAGACTTTGACCTTATTATTCTTGACCTTATGCTGCCTGGAATGGACGGGTTTGAGATATGCAGTCTTATAAGGGAGAAGAAAAATACCCCTATCATAATTGTGTCTGCAAAGAAAGATGATATTGATAAGATAAGAGGACTTGGCATTGGTGCTGATGACTATATGACAAAACCTTTTAGCCCAAGTGAGCTTGTCGCAAGAGTAAAAGCGCATCTTGCACGCTATAAGCGTCTCACATCTGCTGGCACACAAGAAAATGAAATTATAGAAATACGTGGGCTTAAAATTGATAAGACTGCACGCCGTGTATATATCAATGGTGAAGAGAAAAACTTTACTACTAAGGAATTTGACCTTTTAACATTCCTTGCACAAAATCCCAATCATGTGTATTCTAAAGAAGAGCTTTTTAAAGAAATATGGGAGCTTGAATCAGTTGGAGATATTGCCACGGTAACTGTTCACATAAAGAAAATACGTGAAAAAATTGAAGAATCAACCTCAAAGCCACAGTACATAGAAACAATATGGGGGGTCGGCTACAGGTTTAAGGTTTAAGATTTAAAAACTTTTAATAAAAATATTTCAAAGTGAGGTTATTTATCGTGGAAGAAAAGAAATCAATGAAAGATTTTGAACATGAACTCGAACGTTCTTTTAAAGTTCTTAAAGAAGGAGAAATAATTGATGTAACTGTAATAGGCATATCTGATACAGAGATTACTGTTGATTTAGATTACTATACAGAAGGTATTATACCTCTTGCAGAGTGCAGTCATGACCCTGCATTTTCAATTAAAGGAGATATTAATATTGGTGACACTTTAAAGGCAATGGTTATTGAACCTGAAAGCCAAAGCGGCAATGTCTTGCTCTCTTTAAAAGAAGCTAATGATATACTTGTCTGGGATAAATTAAAAGCTGATTATGAAAATAGAACTGTATTTAAAGTAAAAATAACTGAATCTGTTCCTTCTGGTGTTGTTGGATATGTAAAGGGAATACGTGCATTTATACCTTCATCACAGCTTGCACTTCAATATGTGGAAGATACAGAAAGCTATGTTGGCATGGCTGTTGATGCTGTGATTATAACTGTAAATCCACATGAGCAAAAACTTGTTTTATCAGCAAAAGAGATTGAAAAGGAACGAGCACTTGAAGAAAAAACACAACAGATAGGACAACTTAAAGTAAATTCAATAGTAGATGGCACTGTAGAAAAAATTGCACCATATGGGGCATTTATTGATATTGGAGAGGGGCTTACAGGACTTTGCCATATATCACAGATAACGAATAAATTTATTAAATCACCTAAAGAAGTATTAAAGCTTGGTGATTCTGTAAAGGCTAAAATTATTAAAATTGAAGGTGACAGGATTTCATTAAGTATAAAAGCTATTATGGAGGATGAAGCAGACAGCGGGGAGGAGCAGTATGAAATACCAGAAGAGTATCGTGCTGGCAAAGAGATGGCAGATGAAAGCCCATTTGCAAAGCTTTTAAAAGATATTAAATTATAGTAAATTGCCACAGGGCAGATATACCAAACTGGATATCTGCCCTGCTTTAATTAATTATTTATGGTTTCCTTATCTGTATTGTCTGCACTTTCTGTGTCTTTATCATCAGCATACCAATTATCAAGCAGCTTTTGTGCTTTTTCTTCATCTGCCTTTGACTTGTCAAGCGGCAGCTCAAAAAGTGCATTAACGCCATTATAATTTGTGGCGAAAAACCTCATAGCTTGCTAGTTACTATTCATGGGTAGGGGAATCGCTGATAGCAACGGTTCCGGGCGATATTTAGGGTTTTGAATCGCAAAAATATACACTAATTTCTATATTTCGGACTCACAGAATGCTGAATTTATGGGCATTTCCACCCCGTGAAAAGTAACGCGCTTGCTATGAGGATGAAAGCCACCTTTAAATTTTCTATTGACTATTACAATTAAATATATTAAAATATATTCAACA
>DESG01000109.1 GCA_002361175.1 Lachnoclostridium sp. UBA3320
AACTGCTTTACCACTAGACGTACAGAATACAATTCCGCTTTGAATATTATTTTCACGAATATATTCTAATAAAAGCTTCCTAAGACCTTCTGGAATAAGTGCTTTTCTCTGTTTTCTTTTGCAGTAAATATCCACTTCCCCTTTTTTTACACTTTCTGCTGTTATAAAAACAAGTTCACTGATTCTAAGCCCCATGGAACACAAAGTCTGAATAATCATAGCAAGTCTTTTCTTCCCTTTATGCCATGCTGCCATTACAAGTTTTCTATATTCTTGCATTGACAAGTCAATCTTTTTAGATGCAAATGCATCGTTTTGTATACGGTAAAGTTTTACATTGAGCCCATACCAACCAAGATAATCAAATAACCTGTTGGCTGCTATAAGAAATGAATTTATACTAGAGAGTTTGTAGTTCTTTCCTGTCCTCAAGTCTTCTTTAAATTCAAGCATTAATCTTTTTGTAATTTCTCTTCCATCAGCATAGACCATTAATTTTCTGATATCACAAACATACTTGCTTATAGTTGCTATGCTTTTTTCTTCTTCAATTAAATATTCTCTATATTCCTCTAGTATCTGTTCTGTAATAATATATAACATATATATATCCTCGCTTTCTCTTTTAATGGCAATAATATTCTTTAATAATATTAAGCATGGTATGTTTATGGATTGCAAGTTTTTTTTACAATACTAATAAATTCACATATAAAAACAAATAGTATATACCAAAATAAGCCAGAACTAAGAGTACATACTCCTCTTAGCTCTGGCTAGTTTTTGTTTTTTTAACTAACTTACTGTTTTAGTTAATTATTACTTTTGCTTGCTTTTTATCAAATCCTCTATCTCTTCTTTTGATGGCATTACACGAAGTGCGCCTTTCCTTGTAGTAATTAAAGAAGCAGCGGCATTGGCAAATGTCAGCATTTCTTGCATTTCTTTTTCACTATAGTCTTCAAGACCATGTTCTAATACATAATGTATTACACTTGCGCAAAATGTATCACCTGCGCCTGTGGTTTCTATTGTATTCTCCTGCAAGAATGGTGCTACCTCTGCACATTTTCCATTTATATATGCCCTACTTCCATCTTTGCCTAGAGAAAGTAAGATAAGTTTTATATTAAACTTTGATTGAAGATAAGCTATGCCTTTATCGTAGTCATCTTCACCAGTAAACCACTGAATTTCATTATCAGAAATTTTCATAATATCGCACTGTGTCATACCATAAGTAATCTGTTCTTTTGCATCATCTAGTGATTTCCACAAAGGTTCACGAAGATTTGGGTCGAAAGAAATAATTGCTCCGTTTTCTTTTGCTAAAGATATTGCTTTCTTAGTTGCGTTGCGGCATATTTCATCTGTCATTGACAATGAACCGAAATGAAATATACGACAGTTTTCAATCATACTGGTATTTAGTTCTTCTTCACGAAGCATCATATCTGCACCAGGGTTTCTATAGAAAGAAAAGTCCCTGTCTCCATCTTCAAAAGTATGTACAAAGGCAAGTGTTGTGTGAATTTCATCGTCTTTTACTAGTCCTTCAGTGCTAATGCCTGTTTCTATCAATGCCTGTTCAAGCTGTCTTCCAAACATATCTTGTCCGACTTTTCCTATAAAGCCAGTCTTATGTCCTAAACGATTTAACATTGCAAGAACATTACATGGAGCTCCTCCTGGGTTGGCTTCTAAGACTGGATTTCCCTGTTCGCTTGTACCATTTTCTGTAAAGTCTATTAATAGTTCACCAAGTGCTACTACATCGAATTTAGTATTCATTTTTAAAACCTCCATAAAATTAAATTTTTATTGATTAAAATATAATTTTCTCCTCTAGTCCTATAAAATAACAGCATCCATTATACAGTCCATTTTCATATAATATACATAGAATTTCACACATATTGTAATCTAATTTGTGGTAAACACGGTGCATAATCCATGGCATTCCTTCGATATATTCTCTTTTGCGGTTATCCAGTATATCCATTGCCATTTGAAATTTGTGTAAATCTTGACTTTTCCATATTCCAAAGTCACATGACACATATGCTGCATTGTCTCCGTTTATATTGCATTTATCTGTAATATATGATGTAAATGGACGCATATTATCTTTGTTATAAAAGATTTCATGCCAAATAATATCTTTATAATCTTTATTAGGAACAGTAACAGCGCAAAAGCTTGTCCTGCCATATTTTCCATGCTTTTCAACATAGACTACTTTATCTTTTGGAATCTTTGCTGCTGGTTCATCAAGCAACAATATCTTTTGCTCTATTAAATGTTCCCAAACTGTTTTTTGAATTTTTTCAAAAGGCAGGGGATATTTTAAGTTTTCTTTAATATACTTTACAGAATATCCCTTGTCTGCCATATGGCATATGGCACTTCCTCCAGCCACATCAAACACAAAATTGGAAAGTGCATTTTCAAAATATTTATTACTCATATTTATGTTATATTTACGATAATCCTGTTATCACTCCATTATCAGTGACATCAATTCTTTCTGCTGCAGGATGCAGCGGAAGCCCTGGCATCGTCATTACAGTTCCTGTTATTGCAACAACAAATCCTGCTCCTGCTGATACATACACCTCACGTATATTCACATTAAAGCCTGTTGGTCTGCCAAGTTTGGTAGGGTCATCTGAAAGTGAGTACTGGTTTTTTGCCATACATACTGGCAGTTGACCATAGCCAAGTTTTTCAAGTCTGTCAATCGCACTTGAAGCTGCTGTATCATATGTTACACCTGAAGCGCCATATATCTCTTTAGCAATTATTTCTATTTTCTCCCTTATTGGAAGTTTTTCGTCATAGAGAGGTGCATAGTTGCTTTCTTTTGTTTCAAGTGTATTTAGTATCTGTTTTGCAAGCTCTATGCCTCCGTCACCTCCATGTTCCCAAACTTCTGAAAGTGCAAATCCACAGTTCCTTTCTTCACAGTATTTTTTCACAAATTCTAGTTCGGCATCTGTGTCTGATATAAAACGGTTAAGTGCAACAACACAAGGTATATTGTATTTTGCTATATTTTCAATATGCTTTCCAAGGTTTTCTATGCCTTCTTTAAGTGCGTCTAAATTTTCTTCACTAAGACTGTTCTTTGGCACACCTCCATTGTATTTTAATGCACGTACAGTGGCAACAAGTACAGTGGCATTTGGTTTAAGACCTGCCATGCGACATTTAATGTCAAGGAATTTTTCAGCACCAAGGTCTGCACCAAATCCTGCTTCTGTAATAACAATATCTGCAAGTTTAAGTGCTGTTTTTGTTGCACGTACACTGTTGCAGCCATGTGCTATATTGGCAAATGGTCCGCCATGTACAAATGCTGGTGTATTTTCTACTGTCTGTATAAGGTTAGGTTTGATTGCATCTTTAAGAAGTGCTGCCATTGCACCAACAGCATTTAATTGTTTTGCGGTAACAGGTTCACCATCATAGTTGTACGCAACAATAATTCTGCCAATCCTCTCTTTTAAATCTTTTATATTTTCTGCAAGGCATAAAATAGCCATAATTTCTGATGCAACAGAAATTATAAAATGGTCTTCACGCACAACACCATCAACAGGTCGTCCAAGTCCTACTACAATATTTCTAAGAACTCTGTCATTCATGTCAACACAGCGTTTCCACACTATTTGATTAGTGTCTATGCCAAGCTTATTTCCCTGTTTTATATGGTTGTCAAGCATTGCTGCTAAAAGGTTATTAGCTGATGTTATTGCATGGAAATCTCCTGTAAAATGAAGATTTAAATCTTCCATAGGAACAACCTGTGCATATCCGCCCCCAGCAGCTCCTCCTTTAATTCCAAAACATGGTCCAAGTGATGGCTCACGCAGTGCTATTGCTGCTTTCTTGCCAAGTTTTGCCATAGCTTCGCCTATGCCAGCCGTTGTTGTTGTCTTGCCCTCTCCTGCAGGCGTAGGATTTATTGCTGTAACAAGTACAAGTTTTCCATCTTTATTATCCTTTACTCGTTCCCAAAGTTCATCTGTAAGTTTTGCCTTGTATTTGCCGTAAAATTCTAGCTCGTCCTCAGATATGCCAAGCTTTTGTGCTACTTCACGTATATGAAGCATTTTTGCTTCCTGTGCAATTTCAATATCAGATTTCATAAATCAACCTCCATTTGCATCATACACATTAAATATCCAGTGTACATAATCTTTTACTATATCATAGCTTGTACGCTCATAAAGCATACGTGAACCAGCCATCTCTTCAACTTCATTAAATAACATTTGACCATCTCTTGTAAGAATAAAATCTATACCTGCCATTCCAATCTTATTGCTGCCTAATGCTTTAACAAACTCCATTACATAGTTTTTTTGTATATCATTTAATTTATATTCTTCTGCGTTTCCATAAAGTGAATAATTTGAACGAAAATCGTTCCCTCCAGTGCGAAGCATAGCTGCATATATTTTGCCGCCAATAATGTATACACGTATATCAGAGCTGTCGCTGTCAATCTTTTCTTGTATAATACAGTCATGCCCTGATAGTTTATTCACTATTTCTCTGCGTTTTTTTAAATTTCTATTTACTTCAAGTAAAAAGACTTCGTTCCCACCATGCCCATCTACAGACTTAATAACAATATCTTTTCCAAAACATCCAAGATTTGCCATAACTTTCTGCATATATTCAGTGCTTAGAATCTTGGCAATATCCTTACTTTTTATAAGCAATGTCTGTGCTGTCCATTTCTTGTTTTTCACAGAATCTGTAATATGTTCTGACAGATATTTTGCTGCCTCATATTTATTATTGCCAATATAAGTTAAATATGCAGGATTATAAATTCTTATACCTTGACTTTCATAAAACTGACTTACTTTAAAGTCTCTTGTTCTGTTAATTACAATATCAGGCATTTTGTATTTCATATAATTGTCATATGAAATATATTGGAACGAGATATCATATTTTGCTCCTTCATTTTTAAATTTATCTATAAAAAATGTATTTTTAATGGCTTCATCACTATGGTAAATAATATACCCTTTTATTTTTTCATCTCCTTTCCCTGATTTAAAATGTATTTTATTATTTCATCTGCAATATTAATGCCTGTGCAGTCGAATATATTTTTAAAATGAGCATTAGAATTAACTTCACATACAAGTAATGCTTCTTTGTCATTGTCCTTAAAAAGCAAATCTATACCGCCAAAATCAATTCCAAGAACCTTTGCAGTTTTTATTGCAAGTTTGCACTCAGCTTCAGATGGTTTATAAGGCTTCATATGTGCGCCGCTTGTTATATTTGCTTTAAAGCTGCCATTTACACTGTAGCGATACATTGCGGCAACAGCACAATCTCCAACAACTTCAATTCTTACATCCCTGCCGCTGCTTTTACTTATAAATTTTTGATAAAGATGTGGAATACCACCAAGTTTTAGCACAAGTTTTTCAAGCTGTTCTCTATCTTTCACAAGATATACTTGCTTTCCAAACGAACCATAACATTCCTTTACAATAAGCGGAAACGAAAATTCTTCTGCAACTTTATCAAGAAAAACGCTATCTGTATAACCTACATTTGTATAAGTCATAGGAGCAGTTATTGTAGGTATAATAGGTATCTTTTCTGTATCTGTCTTGTTTTGATTCCATTCCCATATTTTCTGATATGTGAGGGATTTATCATCACAAACTGCTATAGAATCTATAGAGTTGTACACAGGTATTCCTATCCTCCTGCATATATACTCTACTTGTCTCCCAAGCCGTATATCTTTGTCCCAATAAATAACAAATGAATCTTCTTTAAGAATATCTATAATTCTTTTTTCCAAGCTTGTTTTATATGAACAAAAAATATCAGAGTTTTTAATAATAGAAAGCTCTGCACCGTATTTTTTTGCAGCTTCTTTTAACCACTTATAATGTTGTGTAAATTTGTCTGTGTGTAAAAATGAATTTACAAATATATGTCCTTTTATATTAGAATCGCTCATATGATGCACCCCCTGCATCGGCATAATTTTGCATAGTCTCTTCAAGCTCGCCATCAGAAACAGGTGGTACTTTACCAAGTAATAAATCAAAATCGTTCATTGTCATAAGTATTTTGCGTGGTTTTGTACCCTCAGCAGGTCCTACAACTCCTGCTTTGTGAAGTTGGTCAATAATTCTTCCAGCCCTGTTAAATCCTATTGAAAATCTTCTTTGTAACTGGCCTGCAGCGGCTCTTTCTGATTCAATTACAAATCTTCCAGCTTCTTCAAAATACTCATCACGGTCAAGTTTACCAGTTTCTTTTAAAGTTTGTTCATTTTCAGCATCAGCATCTACCATATCAGTGACATTTTGATTGTATGTAGGAGCTTCGTTATTATCACACAAGAATGAAACTACATCGCTTACTTCTTTATCAGATACAAATGCACCCTGTACACGTACAGGCTCTGAATAACCAGATGGGAAAAAGAGCATATCACCTTTTCCAATAAGTTTTTCTGCGCCACTTTTGTCAATAATAGTACGTGAGTCAACTGCTGATGATACAGAAAATGCTATTCTTGATGGTATATTTGCTTTAATTACACCTGTAATAACATTAACAGAAGGACGCTGTGTTGCAAGTACAAGGTGTATTCCTGCTGCCCTTGCAAGTTGTGCAAGCCTGCATACAGAATCTTCTACCTCTTTTGACGCA
This sequence comes from Lachnoclostridium sp. UBA3320, assembly GCA_002361175.1. Taxonomy (GTDB): domain Bacteria; phylum Bacillota; class Clostridia; order Lachnospirales; family Lachnospiraceae; genus Butyribacter. The sequence continues at coordinate 6,706 of DESG01000109.1, forward strand.
ACCATCATAAGGTCTGCAAACTCATCTACAATTATGACAAGTGATGGCATCTTTGTATAGCCTGCTTTTTCTGGTTCTGGAACAGTTTCTATCTTTTTGTTATAACCAGTTATATTGCGCACACCCAGCTCCGTAAATTTATTATATCTGTCCATCATTTCACGCACAGCCCAGTTAAGTGCAGCAGATGCTTCTTTTGGGTCTGTCACAACAGGGCAGAAAAGATGTGGTATGCCATTATAAACACTAAGCTCTACAACTTTAGGGTCTATCATTATAAGTTTAACATCTTCTGGATTTGCCTTATATAAAATGCTCATAATAAGTGTATTTATACATACAGATTTACCTGAGCCAGTAGCACCAGCTATAAGAAGATGCGGCATTTTGGCTATATCTGTTATTATTGTATTACCACCGATGTCCTTTCCAACTGCAAATGTAACAGGCGATTTTGCACTCTTAAAAGTTTCACTTTCAATCAATTCCCTAAAAGCTACTGAGCCTGATTCAGAATTTGGCACTTCAATACCAACTGCTGACTTACCTGGTATTGGTGCTTCAATTCTTATGCTTTTTGCGGCAAGACTAAGTTTAAGGTCATCTGCAAGATTTGTAATCTTATTAACTCTCACACCTTGTTCTGGAAAAAGCTCATAACGTGTAACTGTAGGACCACATGTCACAGCACCCATTCTTACATCTACATTAAAACTTTTAAGCGTATCTTGAATCTTTAGTGCAACATCTCGCAATTCATCGTCTGTCATGCTGTTTGAAAGTGTCTTTGGTTTATTTAATAAATCAATAGAAGGAAAGATATAAGGAATTGTAGGTGTAGGCGTTTCTATAATTTCTTCTGCCACAGTATCAATATTTTCTTCAATAATATTTTGTTCTGTAATAATATCTTCTTCAACAATGCTTTCTTCTGTTGCAGCACTTTCTTCGATAATCTCTTCTTCCTCGTTATCTGTATTTATAAGATGCATATTATGAATTTTTATAATCTCGTCTATATCTTTTATATTATCTGTTGTCTCTGATATTATTTTTGGTACTGTTTCTTGTATTATTTCTGGTTCTTCATCTATTATAACAGGCATTATTGTTTCTTTTGTTTCAGCTGTCTTAGTTGTATCAGTTTTATATGTAAATAAAGGTTTAGGCTTTATTTCATGCACAGAATTTTTTTTCTTTCCAAATTTTTTATCTAATTCATCACGAAAAACAGGTATGTTTTCTAAATCTTTTCTGTGTTTTTCTTCTTCACTCTCCTGTGGTTTTGTATTTTCTGGTTTTATATTTTCTTCAGGTGCTGGTTTGTTTATAGTATTCCTTAAAACAGGTATTTCTTTTTTACTATTTTTTTTAATCACCGCCTTGCCTGTTTGGTTATCAGTTGTTATCTCTTCCAATGCACTTTTATCTAATGCATTTTTATGCGCATACTCTTCCATTCTATCAAGTGTCTGATTCATTTCTTTAAGGTTTACCGCCTGTATTGTTGCTCCTGTATGCGGTCGTTGCTTTGGTATAGGCGGCTTTGGTACACGATATGATGGTTCAATATAGTTTTCTTCACGACTTATTTCCCTATATGTATCTTCCATTTCCTGCCTGTAAGCATTTTTTTTGCGTAAAGCGGCCATAAGTTCAACTCCGTAAAAAATAAACAGGCATAATACAAATAGTGCAATCATTATTATAATAGCAGCAGTTTCACCTGTGATTTTGGAAAAAATAGTGCTTATCATTCTCCCGATTAGACCAGCATTACCTTTACCACCATTTATTATATCTTCTAATGTAAGATTCATACATTCAAAATATGCCTTATGCAGCACATGATTGCTTGTATAATATTCAGATATTATTTCCTGTTTAAACACTAAATCAGAAACACCAAGAAGCAGCAATATAGCTGATATAAGGCTAAAAAGTTTTCTTGGCACACGCTTATCTTTATGGTTGGCAAGTACAAAAACATATCCCAAAATCACGCCAATGGGCAGAATCCATGCACTCCACCCAAAGATACCAAAAAGCAGCCCGCCAAAGACTTTGCCTACTATTCCTCCAAGTCCAAAGTAACTTAGATACAAAAATACAGCAATTATAGCCATGATAATAAGGACTACACCAGTTTCAAATGCTTCTTTATCCTTATATTCATTAACGTCTTCTATCTTTTGCTGCTGTACTTTTTCTTTCCTAGCTTTAGTTTTTGACGTACTATTTACTGCCGCCATCTCAAAAAATCTCCTTCACTATCCCAAAAAATTATATCCAACTGCTATTCCACCTAATATTATGCAATAAATTGCAAAATATTTATATTTTTTGCCACGCACAAGTGACATCATAAAACATATTGAAAAATAACCTACTACAGCAGCTACAACAGTAGCGATAATACAACCTGGTATATCTTCTCTTACAATAATATCAGGTGTAAAATCCTTTAATTCAAGAACAACTGCCCCTAATACGGCTGGTATTGACATTATAAATGAATATTTCACAGCAAATTTTTTATCAAATCCACATAAAAGACATGCTGTTATAGTTGTTCCTGAACGTGAAATACCAGGCATTGTTGCAAGTCCCTGTGCTATGCCTATCATACCTGCGCTTATATATGAAGCTTCCTTTGGTGTTTTCTCTTCAACATCAACAAAGTCTGCAATAAACAAAAATATCGCTGTAATAAACAAACATACACCTGGAACTATTATCATATCATTAGCCATTTCAACTATATCTGACATAAGTAAACCTATTATAGCTGTAGGTATAGTAGAGATAATAATAAGCATAACAAACTTACGATATGATGTTTTTATCACATATCTGTATTCTTTATCACGGTGAATAATTTTTACAAAAAATATTATAATATTTGCAAATATATCAATAACAATATGTATTCCATCAATTATCAACCTTTTAATATCTTTCCAAAATGCAATAAATATGGCAATCAGTGTACCAAAATGAAGCATAACATCAAAAAACATCCCTCCACTTCCTAAATCTATTCCAAGTACTTGTTTGATAATTATAAGATGCCCTGAGCTGCTTATTGGCAAAAACTCGGCAAGACCTTGTACTAGACCAAGTATTAAAGCTTTCCATACTGGCATAATCTACGCTCCTTAGTTTTATTACTAGTATATTTATTATAACTTTTATTTCATCGAAAGTAAAGCAAAAAAAGAAACCCTAATAAAATCAAGGTTTCTTACACTTTAATTCACTGCGGAAGATGGGACTTGAACCCACACGTCGTTGCCAACACATGAACCTGAATCATGCCTGTCTGCCAATTCCAGCACTTCCGCAAATAGATATTTAAAAATATCACTTTGACATAATATCATTTTGCACTTAATCTGTCAACCAAATTTTTTACACTCTTTCAATGAATTTTTTAAACAGCAAGTAAGCTTTGATATTGTTTTAAAGCTTACTTGCTTATCTTATTTAATTATACTTCTGCTTTCATCTGTGCACGATAATAATTTATCAAACATCCCTTTACTATTATATCACGCTCATCATCAGTAAGACTTCCAGTTTTTAATTCAAACTCTTTCATATCTTTGTTTACTACATAAGCTTTTACTATATTTTCTTTATTTATTATTGCATTTTTAATATCTTTAATGAAGATATAGTCGCCATTTTCAAATGGAAGGTGGTCATTTTCAAACAGAAATGGCAGCATACCCCAGTTAATAAGGTTTGAGCGATATCTCTTTGTAGCATATTCCTTTGCAATATTTGCAAAACCACCAAGCACTTTCTGACATGATGCTGCTTGTTCACGTGCAGAACCATCACCTGGTTTAACTGCATATATAAGACTGCCTATTTGTGTATCTTCAGGTTTTGAACTGAATTTTTCATTAATCTTTTTAAATACTTCTTCTATTTCAGGACAAGCAATAAATACATCCTCTCCTGCCACTCTTGCTTTCTCAGCGAGCTGTACAGCCTTTGCACGCCCTACATAAGTAGGGTCTTTGCGTGAAAGTGTAAATTCAGCAAGTCCAAGTGGATTAGAACGGAATGATGATGTTTCACCCGAAGGTATAAGTTCATCTGTTGTAGTTACAGGGTCATGGATTTCTGACACAACTTTAAGCACCATATTATCTGTCAATGCAGACATTACAGGCCAATCTTTTATATTAGGGCCAAACTTAACTTCTACATCTGGCTGTGGCTTGCCAATTCCATTATATACACGGTTTTCATATATTTTGCTATCAAAGAAATACTTTGGTTTGTTAAAATCTACGTCCATATCCATTGCGGATGTAAGTATTCCTTGATTAGCTGCTGTAGCTGCGATGGAACGTGCATCCATAAGTGCAACAGATGCAATCTGTCCGTTAGTGACTTTTGAACCTTCCCTATTAGGGAAATTGCGGGTTGAATGTCTAATTGATAAGCCGTTGTTAGGTGGTACATCACCAGCGCCAAAGCATGGGCCACAGAATGCAGAACGCACTGTTGCACCTGTTGCCATAATATCTGCAATAGCACCATTTTTAACAAGCTCCATAAATACTGGCTGACTTGATGGGTATACACTAAGTGAAAATTCATCAGCTCCAATATATTTTCCACGCAGTATATCTGCTGTATCACAGATATTTTCAAAGCCACCGCCTGCACATCCTGCAATAACGCCTTGTTCAACATAAAGCTTGCCATTACGTACTTTGTCTTTAAGCGTATATTTTATATTATTATTGCCAAGGCTTACAAGTGCCTTTTTCTCAACATCGTCAAGAATATCCATCATATTTGCATTCAACTCATCAATTGTATAGACATTGCTTGGATGGAAAGGCATAGCAATCATAGGTTTGATTTCTGAAAGGTCAACATAAATCATGCCATCATAGTATGCTATATCATCTGGTTTTAATTCTTTATAATCTTCATGACGTTTGTGGATTTCGTAAAATTCTTTAATTTCATCATCTGTAGTCCATATAGATGAAAGACATGTAGTTTCTGTAGTCATAACATCTATGCCAATACGGTAATCTGCTGAAAGGTTTGCAATGCCATCACCTACAAACTCCATTACTTTATTGTTGACATAGCCATTCTCAAATACAGCACCAATAATAGCAAGTGCTATATCCTGTGGTCCTACACCTTTCTGTGGCTTACCAGTAAGGTATACGGCAACTACACTTGGCATTGCAATATCATATGTCCTGTTTAAAAGTTGTTTTACAAGTTCAGGACCACCCTCTCCTATCGCCATAGTGCCAAGTGCACCATATCGTGTATGAGAATCTGAGCCTAAAATCATCTTGCCGCCGCCTGCAAACATTTCACGCACAAATTGATGTATAACTGCTTGATGTGGTGGAACATACATACCACCATACTTCTTAGCACATGAAAGTCCAAACATATGGTCATCTTCGTTAATAGTACCCCCTACTGCACATAAGCTGTTATGACAATTAGTAAGTACATAAGGAACAGGAAATTTCTCCAATCCTGACGCACGTGCTGTCTGTATTATGCCTACAAATGTTATGTCATGTGAAGCAAGTTTGTCAAATTTAATATGAAGGTTTTGCATATCATCAGAAGTATTATGTGCTTCTAATATTTTATATGCCATTGTCCCCTTATATGCTTCTTCCTTAACTGGTGCTTTCCCACATTCTAAATTTAATGTTGGTACTGCTTCTATATTATCTTCTACAATCTTAGTGCCATTCACAAGATAAACCCCATTGTCATAAAGCTTAATCATAATAGATTGTACCTCCTTAATTTTAGCTATTTACTATTTTAATATAAACTGTCCTAACAGTTCTTTTAATGAAGTTGACTGTGCCGCAAGCTCTTCACTTGTTGCAGATGTTTCTTCTGCTGATGCAGAATTGCTCTGTATTACACCAGAAATTTGCTCAATACCTTTCTGAATTTCAATCATTGTATCTGCCTGTGCATAAGCATTATCACTTGCTTGTTTAGAAACGTTGGAAAGGAACTCAATACCATCAATTACTTCATCTAATGACTGCTTTGTCCTCTGTGTCATTGTATTGCCTACTTCAACTTCTTCAAGTGTATTGTGGATTAATTCCCTTGTCTTTACAGCAGACTGTGCACTGTCCATAGCAAGCTTACCAATCTGGTCAGCAACTACTGCAAAGCCCTTGCCAGCTTCTCCTGCTCTTGCTGCCTCAATAGATGCATTAAGTGAAAGAAGGTTAGTCTGTGATGCAATATCTTCAATTTCTTCAATAATATTTTCAATTTGTTTAGAGGCCTCACTTATTCTTTCCATAGCACTTATAAGATTGTTCATTTCTTCACTGCCATGCTCTGCCTGCTCTTTATATGTAAGACCTTCTTCATACGCTGCGCCAATCTGTTTTGCAGTTTCTTCTGAAGATGATGCAACATTTGTAACTGTAGCAGTAAGTTCTTCAACAGCTCCAGCTTGATCTGTAGCACCTTCAGCAAGTGCAGTAGCACTTTCAGCAAGCTGTCCTGAACCAGCATCAACCTGTATAGAAGCCTCGTCAATCTGTAAAAGAGTTTCTCTCATCTTTTCTACAAGACTTTCAAGTCCATCTCTTAAACCAGCAAAATCTCCTACAAATATTTCAGGATTTTCAATATGTGACATAAAATCACCATTTGAAAGGTTACTGATTTGACCATTCATACTTGTAATAATACTAGTTAAATTATTAGCCATGCCTCTTGCAACAACTGCAAGATCATTAACTTCGTCCTTAGTTTCCAGTTCAGGAAATTCAGAAGATAAATCACCTTCTGCAAATGTTTTCATTCTTTTTGATACAATGCCAAGACCATCTGCAATTTGTCTGGCAATATCTCTTCCAAACTTTATTGAAACTGACATTACAATAGCAATTATAAGAATACCTGCAATAATCATAATTACAGATAAGATATTAAGACCTCTGTCAAGGCTTTTGCCTTTTTCAACATTTGTCTGCATAAG
>DESG01000033.1 GCA_002361175.1 Lachnoclostridium sp. UBA3320
TATTCCAAAGGAAAATTTTTATAGCGAAGATATATCTTTTGAGGTAATTGTTGAAAATAATGGAAAATTTAAGATTGTACAATCTAAAAATATTAAATTTAAAAGTATAACACAAAATATTTCTAAAAATAAGATAAAACAGAAAAATTTAACTACAAAACGTAAAATTGAATCTGAAGAAAAAGTATATGATTGTGATGGCTCAGGACATGGATATAGTATTATTACATGGTCAGATGGAAAAGTGGAATATAAGGATTTTTAATAGTTATACTGGCAAGGGGAGAAGTGAGAGCTTATGAAATCCAAGAATTTTAATTTTTTAGCAATAGGCATATTGATTTTTGTACTTATGGGAGCTTTAATTGCATTTATTTGCGTGTCAAATCTTGCAAATGCCAAACATAAAAAACTTGAAACAGGAGGTGCTTTGCCATCCAATTATAGTATTAATGGTCTTGATGTTTCTGGACAGAGTATCTTAGGTGCGAAAAATATTATAGAAAATGCTTTTGGTAGCCAAACGATAAATTTATGTGATGTTAATGTAAACATAAGTGAGTTTGCACAAATTAATGTAAGGCTTGAACCTAAAGATATTGAAGTTTACAGTTATATAACTGGTAAAGGAAGCTTAGAAACAAAAATCAATTATGAAGTTGATAAGAAAAAACTTAAAGATATTGTCAAAGACATTAATTGTATTAAACCAGAAGATGCAAAAATTGAGTTTGTCAATGGAAAAGCTGTAATAATTCCAGAAGTATATGGCAACACCTTAAAAGTTACAAATAAAGTAGTACAAGAATTAGAAACAGCTTTAAATAGAGGAACAAAACCTGATGTATCTAAGTTTTATAAAAAGCCAAAAGTTATTAGCAAAGATTTACAAAAAAGTTTTAAAAAAGCCAGCAAATGGAATGACTATAAACTTAAAGTAACTACAAATAATTTTTCTTCTGATTTATCAAGCATTAGTAAACATTTATTATGGAATGGCAAGAAAGTTGTTATTGTAAAAGAATGGCTTAAGAAAAAAGTAGATAAACTTTCTAAAAAATTAGATACTTATGGCAAAACAAGAAATTTTAAAACAAACAGTGGTAATAACATTAATATTCTTGGTGGCACTATGGGTTGGCAGCTTAATAAAGATGAAACAGAAGCAGTGATTAATAAAGCAGTAGAAAAAAGGCAAAAGGATGTAGAGCTTGTATGGTCTAATAAAGGAGCTATTATGTGGGATTTTGATAAAGGCAATGATATAGGAGATACATATGTAGAAGTTTCTATAAGTGAGCAGAGGGTCTGGTATTATAAAGATGGAAATATTGTGCTTGAATCAAGTACCGTTACAGGTTTACCAACAATAGAACGGCATACAAAAGTAGGCGTACACCATATATTGTACAAACAACGTGACAGAATATTAAGAGGTTCAGCAGGTGCTTGGAACTCTTTTGTAAATTATTGGATGCCATTTACATGGGATGGGCAAGGATTACATGACGCAAGCTGGCGAAGTAGTTTTGGTGGTTCGATTTATACATATAATGGAAGCCATGGATGTGTCAATCTGCCTATAAGTTTTGCAGCACAGTTATATGAAGAAGTAGAAACTGGTACACCAGTGATTGTATATTAAATTTGGGAGGTATTAAAATGTCAGTAAAGGTAAAAAGAATTATATGTATTATTTTGTGTTTGTTTATTTTAGCAACAAGTTCTTGTGTTACATTTGCAGATGAAAAAAGCGGATGGACAGAAGATAAGACACATTATTTTTATGAAGATGGAGAAGTAGCTACGGGAATTGTAGTTATTAATAAAAAGTTTTATTGTTTCAATCAAAATGGAAAATACTTAGTACAAAAAACTGCCAAAATTCGCAAAGCAGCTAAATATGAAAAACCATTTGCAAATTTAAAAAAATTTATTGGACAACCAAATAAATCAAAATATTATACAAGCTGCTATGGAAATGGACAAGATGGTGTGCTGACATATGATAATTTTACAATTTATACATTTAAACCAGCTAAAGGTAAAGAAATTTTTATGAACGCAGAATAAATAATATATATAGTGAAAGGATAAAATATGGCAAAAAATATAAGAAGGACAGGTTTATTATTGGTTATTTTTAGTATTATTATGATTACTGTTTCGGGATTGGCAGATACTAAAGCTTTAGCCGCCACACAGTTATCAAATCAAGTGGAAAAAATTATAAATAAAAAAGTAAAGCAGACAGACCCTGCAAAAAAGAAACTAAAAAAATTATTTAATTTTGTAGAAAAAAATTATAATTATAAACGTACTATGGAATTTACAACGTATAGTGGATGGGAGCAAGACTATGCATTAGAAATGTATTCAGAAAAAGTTGGAAGTTGTTATCATTTTGCAGCAGCATATGCATTTCTTGCAAAAAAAGCAACAGGATATAATGTACATATAGGTGTTGGAGAGACTAATGGATTTTCAAAAATACTACAAAAACATGCATGGATAGAAATAAATATAAATTCAAAATGGTATATATGTGACCCAAATATGGATAAATATGCAGCTAATTCTTCTGGAAAATATTTTTTAAAGAGAAAAAATAAACTCAAAAGTACCTATAACAATTTTAAAAATGTGCAATATTTTGCCATTTGATTTATAGAAATAACAAGGAAGTGAGAGATAAAATGTTACAAAAATTGATAAAAAATATTTTATGTATTCTAATAATATCAGTTGTAAGCATAACAACGACTGTAAATGCTACTGAGATTATAGATGAACCAGAACACGAAATATCAGAAACAACTCAGGATGACATATCAATTAATGATAACGAGGAAGAATTACCAGAAAGCGAACAAGAAAATGAGTCAAAGGACAAGCCAGAGGAACAGCCAAAAGATGTACCAGAGGAAATATTGACAGGCTGGCAGGAGATAGAAGGAGAAACATATTATTTTCAACCAGAAACAGGGGAAATGCTTATAGGTCGGCAACAAATAGAAACAAAATTTTACTATTTTGATGAAGATGGCATTTTGCAAACTTCTGGTTGGGCAGATGATTATGACATTACTTATTATTGTAATGAAAAAGGTGTCTTAGTATCAGGATGGAAAAAAATCAACGGCTATAAATATTATTTTTCCAAAAAAAATAATCAAATGTTTACAGGACTGCACAAAATTGGAAAAGATTATTATGTATTTAACAAAAATGGTCAACTAGCACAATCTGATGAAATATCCATAATAAAGGTAGTAGATGAAATATATTGTGCTGGAAAAGATGGAAAAATAGCAAGTGGCTGGCAGATAAAAAAGAATAAACTTTATTATGCCACAAAAAAAGGAAAAGTAAAAAGAAATACAAAGTACCAAGGAATTATACTGTCAAAAACAGGAGCTGCAAAGGATAATACAGATTCTAAACTTAAAATTCAGCTTATAAAAGTAATTAGGTCTATTACTAATGAAAAAATGTCCAAAAGTAGCAAACTTAGTGCTTGTTGGTCTTATATAGTTAGAGGAAGTTTTCATTATGCAAGCAAGTATCCAAATTTAAATTTTCGAGGATGGCAGAAAAGTACAGCATATAATATGCTGTCCACACATTCAGGAAATTGTTATAGCTATGCCTGTGCATTTGCAGCTTTAGCATCAGAAATTGGATATAAACCTTATATTGTCTGTGGGCGAGTACATGGTTCAAGAGATAGGGCAGCAGATGGTTACACACGCCACGCATGGGTAAGAATTAATGGATTGAATTATGACCCAGAGGCGCAATATGCAGGATGGATGAGAGGAATTTACGCAAGAAGCAGTTATCCAACAGCTCATAAAATACAGAAAATTGTGGCATATTAAAAGCGAAGCTTAAGCCATCCTTCTACTCGCCAAAGTATTAGGGTGGCTTTTATTTTTTTTATGTTTCTTGATTATATTTGCTGTAACTGCTCTTTCTGTAACTCTAGTATATTTTCTTTCGGAAGTCCTGAAGCTATTGCAACTTCATCAATGATCAATCTTCCCATATTCAAAAGCCTTTTTGCTGTTTCAATTTTTGCAGCATTTTCAGCATCAAACCTTTCACTTTCAACATAAGATTTTAGTATCTCCTGTTCATCATACAATTCCATCATCATATCTACTACTTCTTGCTCCCTGCTCTCTATATAATCCTTCAGGACATTTTTATTTATTTAAAATAAATCGTTATTCAATATTAAAAAATTTTTACTCTGCGCTTTCTATTTCAATAACTACAGATTTAAAATCACCTTTGGCTATTTTTATAATATATCCTACATTCATAAGAACGTTTCCTGAATACTTTTTGCCATCAACTATATATTTCTTCTCAGAATCCAGTCCACATAGTTTAAGCTTTTTACCTAGTACATTAGAATCTGTCACAACTTGCACATATATAAGTACTGCATGTCTCTTGTCTTTTGATACAATCATATAACTGTCATATCTGCCATTTTCCAAAAATGATGCAATTCTGTAATAGTCCCCTGTCTGTACAAGTTTTCTATACTTTTTATACTTTGCTATCTGTGCTGGTATCTGGTCACGTTCTTCTTGTGAAATCTTTGTAACATCAAGCTCATATCCAAAAGTGCCTGTCAGTGCAACATCTGCACGTGTATCAAAAGGTGTCACTCTTCCGTTAATATGATTAGGACAGTCTGCTACGTGTGAACCAGTTGTTGAAAGTGGGTATATAAGATGCGTGCCTTCTTGTATCATAAGTCTTTCAATCGGGTCAGCATTGTCTGAACACCATATCTGTGGACTGTAGTATAACATTCCTGCGTCAAATCTTGCACCGCCTCCTGAACAGTTCTCAAGAAGTATATTTGGAAAATCATTTACAAGCCTTTCCTGCATCTCATAAAGCGCAAGTACATGTCTGTGTAAAACTTCACCTTGCCTGTCAGCAGGAAGTGACTCACTTGCTGCTTCTGCTATAGGTCTGTTCATGTCCCATTTAACATATTCAATATTAGCCGAACTTAGAATCTCATAAAGTTTTCCATATACATAGTCAACAACTTCATGCCTGCTAAAATCAAGCATATATTGAGTTCTGCAAAGTCCAGGCTCTCTGTCTGACAATGAAAGTGCCCAATCAGGATGTTTTCTGTAAAGTTCAGAATCAGGTGAAATCATTTCAGGTTCAAACCATATACCAAACTTCATCCCAAGAGAATTAACTCTGTCTACAAGGTTTTTAAGTCCGCCCTTTATCTTTTCTTCATTAACATACCAGTCCCCAAGACTGCTGTCGTCAGCATTCCTGTGTCCAAACCAGCCATCATCCATAACAAGCATTTCTATGCCAAGCTTTGATGCTTCTTGTGCAATCTGGACAAGTTTATTATCATCGAAATCAAAATATGTTGCCTCCCAATTATTTATAAGAACAGGACGGTCTGCTTCTACCCATTTAGATGGCAGTAGATAATTTCGGAAGAAATCATGAAAATTCCTTGTCATGCCTCCTATGCCGTTATGAGAATACTGTATAATAACTTCTGGAATTTGGAACTGTTCGCCACTTTCAAGCTTCCAACTAAAACGGTCAGGATTTATGCCTATGCTTGTCCTTATTTTACCAAACTGGTCTTTTTGAACTGCAGCAATAAAATTGCCCGAATATACAAGGTTCATTGCATATATATCACCATAATCTTTATTACAGTTTTCTGAAAGCAGTGCTATAAATGGATGGTCTTGGTGTCCTGGTTCTCCTCGAAGCGATTCTATAACATAGCTTCCATAGTTTATTTTGCTTCTCTGTATATGGCGTTCTCTAGCCCATGAGCCATGAAGTGACAAAATATCACTGACATCAGTTTCAAGATTTAAGCACGCTGAAAGTGCCTTTGTAATATAAAATTCTTTTTCAGATATATTTCTTATAACAACGCTTCGTGTAATTACATCACATTCCTCATAAACAGTATAAGTAAGTACAACTTCTGCGCCAACTGCTTCATCTGACATCACAATATCTAGCGATGTAGTTTTCTCACCTCTCGCACAAGGCATACCAGCAAGCTTTTTCTTCTCTGTATATATATTATGTGATTTATATAAAAGCTCAAGTCCTTCTTGTCCTGTGCTATCTTTAATACTTATACAGGTGTTGCGAAAATCTCCTGTGCCGCTAAAAGGGTATTCTGACGGAAACCTGTCCATAAAATCAATCTTTCCACCCAAAAATTTTGACGGCGTAAACGGCAAGTCATCAATACGCAGCGCATACAAAATATCCGTAGAATCAATTTTCTTTCCATAATAAATATTGCCAAGATACCCTTCATCTGTAACTCCCATTACATAGCTTGTATTATTTGTATCAAGCTTAAATACTTTTTTGTCACCATCAAAAATAATCATTCTGTCTCCTTACTGCTCCAGCAGAGCCTTTTTAAGATTTTCTAGCTTAGAAGATGCATCTTCTATAGAATCGCCCTTTACCCCACAGTAGTATTTAATCTTAGGCTCAGTTCCTGATGGACGTACACAGCACCATGCATCTAAATCAAGTTCAAAATATATTACATTAGACTCTGGAAGTGAAAGTTTGCTCTCTTCTCCATCTGCTGTCTTTCTTATTCCCTTTAAATAGTCACGCATTGCATTAACTTTATATTCACCTATTGTAGAAGGCATTTGACTGCGCATATTTTCCATTATATTCTTTATCTGTGCTGCTCCCTTTTCACCTTTTAAAGTAAGCGTTGCAAGCCCTTCTTTGTAATATCCATACTTGTCATACATTTCAAGCATAGCATCCCACAGCGTCTTTTTCTGTGCTTTATAAAAAGCTGCAACTTCACATAAAAGCATAACTGCAATACATGCATCTTTATCTCTTGCATAAGTGCCTGCAAGACAACCATAGCTTTCCTCAAGTCCAAATACATAATTATATGTGTTATTTTCCTCAAAGAGTTTTATCTGTTCACCAATATACTTAAATCCTGTAAGCACCTCAATTAATTTTGTGTTATATGCAGCAGCAACGGATTTTGCCATATCTGTAGTAACAATAGTTTCAACAAGCGCAGGATTGTCTGGCAATGTACCAGAAGCAGTGCGCTCCCTTAAAATATATTCAGCAATAAGCATTCCAGACATATTGCCTGTAAAACTTACATACTCTCCTGTTGAAGTATCTTTTGCATACACACCTAACCTGTCAGCATCAGGGTCAGTTGCAAGTACAATATCTGCGTCAACTTCTTTTGCAAGTTTAAGCGCAAGCTCCCATGCTTTTTCATCTTCTGGATTAGGATATGCTACTGTTGGAAACTTTCCATCTGGTGCTTCCTGTTCTTTAACAATATACACATTGTTAAAGCCAAGTTCTTTAAGCACTCTTCTTACAGGAATATTACCTGTGCCATGAAGTGGTGTATACACAATCTTTATGCTGTCTGCAACTTGGCTGATAATTTCAGGATGGATGCTTTGTTTTTTAAGTTCTGCCATATAAGCGTCATCAATATCTGCACCTATTGTATTATACAGCCCTTTACTTACAGCTTCGTCTTCTGACATAGTCTTTACATATTCCCATGAATTTACTTCTGAAATACACTTCATAATGTTTTTGTCATGTGGCGGTGTAATCTGTGCTCCATCTTCCCAATAAACCTTGTAGCCATTATACTCTCTTGGATTGTGGCTTGCAGTAATTACAATGCCTGATATACAGCCAAGCTTTCTTACTGCAAATGAAAGCTCTGGTGTAGGTCTTAAAGATTCAAAACGGTATGTTTTAATTCCATTTGCATTAAGACACAAAGCAGCCTCTTTAGCAAATTCAGGTGACATAATACGTGAATCATAGGCAATGGCAACACCTTTGTCTTCGCCATGCTGTGAGATAATATAATCAGCAAGCCCCTGTGTAGCCTGACGCACTGTATATATATTCATACGGTTAGTACCTGCGCCAATAACTCCCCTAAGACCGCCTGTTCCAAACTCAAGCTTTTTGTAAAACCTGTCTTTTATCTCTTCTTCATTGCCAGCAAGCCCTTTAAGTTCCTCTCGTGTAGCCTCGTCAAAATAACTGTCGCTACACCATTCATTGTAAACCTCATTATACATAATTAAACTCCTCCTGTTATTATAATTAAAACAAATTTCATAAATTTTACTAATTATAGTGTAGCTTAATTCTTTATAAATGTCAACTTTTTTTAGCTTAAATATTAATTAATATTACTCTAATCTTTATTACAAAGACAAAAAGGCGACAGTGGTATATTGTCACCACTGCTGCCTTAATATTTTTTCTTATATTTTATTATTTATACACATGGAAGTCATATTCCCTTTTCTTTTCTCTCATGTATTTCCTGCACAATTTTATTATACGCTTTTCTATTTAATCGATAGAAATAAAGAACACCTGCTGTTAAAATCCACAGTACTCCTGGAACAGTTGTAAAAGCATGTTTAATTATAGACAACACTACCTGATTTTGTTGTTGGTTTGCTACATAGCCAAAAGTTCCAAGAATGCCTGCAAGAGCAGAAGTTCCTATTGCCATCCCTATTTTATTGCCAAGGGAAATAAATGCATACTGGAAACCATCATTGCGCAGTCCTGTTTTCCACTCACCATATTCAACACAATCTGGCACAACTGCATAAATAGCTGTATTAAATCCTGAGAAGAAAAACTGTGCCAGACATGAAAATAGGTAAAATGGTATCGGTGCCTCACTGACCGTAAAAAAGTACATACAGAACATGCTGATTCCTGTCAGCAGAGCAAAAATTGAAGCAGAGCGTCCTTTGTTATTGGTAAGCTTGAATACAAAAGGAAAACATGCTGCACCAATAATAGATGGAATAATGATAAAAAGTGAATATGTACTGAATAATGCCTGGTCACCTTCCACATAGGTAAAATAATAAAGTGCATCTGCATTTCTGCCATATAGTGTAACTCCAAATAAAAACTGTCCTGCTACTGCAATCATATATGGTTTGTTTTGTCCAACAGCAGAAAGTTGTACTTTTAAAGAAGTTTTTTTCTTTTCAGGTATCTTTACGACTTCTTTAGTCTTTGCAAAGCAGAAAATATGACATGCTGCGAAAATACATCCATATAAAATGGCAATCATAAGATATCCTTTTTTATCATTACCCTGTCCAAGTGCAGCAATTAAAGGAACTGTCACAATATTTATAATACCGATTGCAACCATTGCACTTACAGAACGGAATGTATTTATCTTTGCTCTTTCTTCTATATTCTGCGTCATTGCCCCACACAATGTACCATATGGAATATTGACACATGTGTAGCCAAAGACAAGTATACAATAAGTAACTGCCATATAGACAATCTTTGTAACAGGCTGCCAGTCTGGATGTGCCCAGAAAGTCAGTATAAGTATAATAGCAGTCAGAGGTGCTGCGATTAACAGCCACGGGCGGTATCTTCCCCATCTTGTATTTGTCTTATCACTTAATCCACCTATTATTGGGTCATTAATTGCATCCCAAAATCTTGAGAAAAGCATAAGCCCTGCAACTGCTCCCATTCCTATTCCAAACACATCTGTATAAAATATCATAAGGAAATTTCCAACGAACATCCAACTAAAATTACATCCCACGTCTCCCATTCCATAAGCAATCTTGCTAATTAATGGTACCTTTACATTTGTATCTTTCTGCTCCATACAAATCCTCCTTATAAATACTGACTAAATTCAACCTTTTCTTTATTTGGTCCCACAACTGTAAAAAATCTTACTCCATTTTCCCAAAATGGCAGGAATTGAATTTCTTCATCTAAAATACAAAATCCCTTTTCCTTAGCAAGGTTAAATACTGCCTCAATATCTGTAACATTCAGTGCAATATGGTCTACTGCGCCATTGACTAGTACCGCTCTTTCATTCTCATATGTTTCAATCGTAATATCTCCCATTTTTAAAAAAGCTACTTTCTCATCTGTCTTTTCATTCACTGTCCAAAATGCAACACGAAATCCAAGCATTTCATAAAAAGCAACTGTCGTATCTATATCATTTGTTGGAATCCCGATATGCTGTAATCCTGTAATAAATTTACTAAAATTATTTTCCAACTGATTCACCCTCTTTCTGACACTTTCGGAAACAATCTAGAAATGGTTGTTTCCAAAAGTGTCTATAATATTTCTCTCTGTTTTTATTAATCTGCAATGCGTATAACTGCTTTAACGATATCTGCTTTGTTATTTACACTATAGTCCATTGCTTTCTGTGCCTCATCAAGACTGAATACATCAGTTACAATGCCCTTAAGATTTACTTTGCCTGCTGAAACTGCATCAATTGCCATAGGATATATATGACGGTAACGGAATACAGTTTTAAAAGTCAATTCTTTATCCAAAACAAGGCTCATAGGCAAGGTCATCTCACCACTCTTGCTGTACCCTACCAATACGATTGTGGAACCCTTCTTAGCCATATGTATTGCCTGTACAGTTGTAACCTGTGTTCCAGCAGTTTCAACTGCTAAATCACACCCTCTTCCATCTGTCAGTTTCATTATCTCTTCCACTGCATCTGTCTGGCTACCATCAATTACACCATCTGCTCCAAGTTCCATAGCTTTCTGCAATCGTTTTTCCATAATATCCACTACATACACTTTAGAAACACCCATAGCCTTTAATGCCATCATTGTTACAAGTCCTATACATCCTGCTCCCATAACTACCGCTGTCTGTCCTGCCTTTGCATCGCCCTGCATAGCTGCATGGAAGCCTACTGCTAATGGCTCAATTAATGCACCTTCCATAGTGCTTACATTATCAGGCAATTTAAAACATAAATCTGCTTCATGTGCCACATACTCTTGGAATACGCCATCTACTGGTGGAGTTGCAAAAAATACAACATCAGGACAGAGGTTATAGCGGCCTGTTTTACAAAATTCACAATGTCCGCAGGTTTTGCCTGGCTCAAGGGCTACCCTGTCACCTACCTTTAAATGCTTTACATTCTTACCTACTTCTACTACTGTACCTCCTGGCTCATGCCCAAGGACAAAAGGCGGTTTAACAACATAATCTCCAATAGCTCCTGTTTCATAATAGTGCAGGTCACTTCCACAGATGCCCACATACTCCAGTTTTACCAATACTTCATCGTCCTTTGCTGTAGGAATATCCCTTTCTTCAAATCCCATCTTGCCAATTCCAAGCATAACTGCAACCTTCATTTTACCTTCCATAATAAGTTCCTCCTCTTTCTTATCAACTTTAATTTATACTTTATTAAATAGTTTTATTATGTTTCTTATTTTATATTTACAGTATAAATTTGTCAATATCTTTTTTTATTTCTGCTTCCTTTTCGGCAGTATTACTAAAAGATGCAGACTTATTTTGGTAAAAATACACAAAAAAAGAGACTCCATTTCTGAAATCTCTTAAATAAACTCATATATTGTCTTATATCTGTTCAATAAATGTTTCTATAACTTGAAGAGAAGCCCCTAATGCCGCCGCTCCTACTTTGTAATTACACGCCTTTACAAATGAATTTCCATCTGCAAATGTATTTCTTTCTGATACTTTATCACATATATCCTGTATATATGTTTCTATATAGCTTCCTACATATCCTCCTAAAATTATATCACAGTCTAAAACCATATGTATATTGTTAATAGCTATGGCAAGATATGTCGTGTACATATCCCATATACTGGCAAATTCTTTGTCACCTTGTCCAAGTTTTGCAAAAAAATTCTCTAGTTTTCCATCTGCAATATCCGAAAGGTGTTTTGCAGAACAATAGGCATCCAAACAACCTTTTTTTCCACAATAACAACTTTCTCCATCTGGAACAATAGTCATATGTCCTACTTCTCCACAGCGAAAATCTTTCCCTTGTTCAAGTCTGCCATTGCTAAAAACAGCACCACCTACTGTATTACTTAAAGATAAATAGAAAAAACGTCCCAGACCTTCTAAGTGTATTCCTTCTGCATATGCTCCTGCATTGGCATCATTCATAAAATAACATGGCAAAGAAAAAAATCGGCTCACAGAAGTAAACGGTAAAGACTTTACTCCAAGTATATGCGAATCTGTAATCATTTCTCCATTTAAATCTATAATACCAGGAAACGATATGCCAATGCCTAAAACCTTTTCAATGTTAGTGTCACTTTCTTCAAGAAAGCTCCCAAGTTTTTTGTCAAGTTCACAGTAATAGTTATCTTCCGAAGTATAGGGCTTAAAGATACGCTCGTATTTTAAAATTTCTCCTGCCAAGTTGACTAATACCATACTGATGTGGTTTTTAGTTATATCAATTCCTACTGCCCTTTTTACATCTGCCTCCACAGATAAAGCTTTTGCTCTTCTTCCTCCCGTGGATTGCAGCTCCCCAGTTTCTTTTACAAGCCCTTTTTCTATCAGCTCTTTTGTAATCTGGGTCACTGTAGGCAAGCTCATCTTTGTATCATAAGAAATATCAGGATTAGATACTGTTCCATGCCCTAGTATATATCTGAAAATACGATTTCTGTTATTTCTTTTAACTTCAATATTTGTTATTTGTTTTTTATTCATAATTTCCCTCTGTACTTTAATTAAAGTATTTTCTCTAGTATAGCACCACAAATTTAAAAAATCAACTTTCAGAACATGCTGAAGATAGTATAAATTCATTGCTTTTCATAACGAAATGATATAAACTAGTAACAAAAGGCAGAGATAAATATATATTATCTCCACCTATATCCTATAACCTATTTTTGTGTATTAAGCTTTCGATGCCCCATCTACCGACAATATCTCGCCTGTTACATAGCTTGCCATATCACTTGCAAGGTAAAGGAATGCATCTGCAACTTCTTGTGGTTCTCCTGTCCTTCCTAATGGTATTCTAGCTGAAATTGCCTGTACTGTCTGCTCTGGCAGTGCTGCTACCATATCTGTCTTTGTCACACCTGGAGCAACTGCATTGACACGTATGTTATCCTTGCCAAGCTCCCTTGCAAGAGAAATTGTAAGCCCATTTACCGCAAACTTACTAGCTGGATATCCAACACCTGCTGGCTGTCCTGATATGCTTACCATAGAACTTGTATTAATAATGCAGCCACCACCCTGCTTTCTCATAATTTTTGCTGTTGGAAGAATTGCATAAAAGACTGCTTTTATATTTAAATCAATAACTTTATCAAATTCTTCTGCTGTATAATCATATAAAGGTGTACTTTGTGAAATCCCTGCATTATTTACAAGAATGTCTATTTTTTTGTATTTTTCTTGTACTTTGTTTATAGCTTCTTCTATTTCTTTAGCATCTGTAAGTTTTGGACACATACCTTCTACTTCCCATAGTGAATTTTCTTCATGAAGTTTTTTAAGTGCCTTGTCTACTGTTTCCTGACGTGAACCAAATAATACAACTTTTGCACCATTGGCAAGGTATTTGCGGACTATTTCAAATCCTATTCCCCTTGTTCCACCTGTAACTATTGCTACTTTTCCTTTTAACATAATTTGCTTGTCCTTTCCTGTTTTTATGGCTGAGCGATAACAAATATTTTACAATTTTGTATATTATCTGCTTCTATGCTGTTTCCAAGTCCATATACATAATTGCTTATAGTATATTCTCCATTATTAACAAATACTTCAACAGTATGCGGTTCTACATAAATGTCTACATAAAATCCATCTTTTACTACAGGTGTCTTAAAGTGCAGTTGCTCTCCTTTCTTTCCAGCTGCTACGGCTGTCTTATCTGTGCATATACAGTTTTCACTGCGAAAAACTTTATATCCTCCGATATTTATCATATCGCCATCTGAAAGTTCTGCGCATATTCTATACCCTGACTCTGAGAGTTTTGGAATATCACTGCAAAGTTTATTAAATTTACATTCTACATCTGGATGTACTCTAAAATAAATATGTCCATTCTTAACTTCTACAACTCTTGGAATAGATAACATACCAATCCATTCATTATCTACAGGCTTAGGCATACGAAGCCATGCAACAAGCACACGTCTTCCTAAAGCGTCAATCGTACTCTGTGTTGCATATAGTTCAAGTCCATAGTCAAAATACTGGTAGTTTTTGGGAATATTCATAGTGCAAGTAGTCTCATCAAAATCTACAAGAGTACATATTGTCTGACTATCTAATTTACTTCCATCTTCTGCCTTTCTCATTGAAGAAAACATAAGCACTTTGTTGTTATCAATTTCAAAATAATCAGGACATTCACACATCCAGCCAAAGCCGCCGCCTTCTGAAACACTATTTACAAACTGCCATTTATAAAGGTCATAACTTCTGTAAAAAAGAAGTCGTCCTCTCTCACCATTAATAGTGCTGCCAAGTATCATATACCACGCATCTTTTCCACGCCATACTTTAGGGTCTCTTGTATGTGTTCTGTCACCTATAGCACTGTCTTCTATAACTGGTATAATCACATACTTATTATTAAAATTGTCAAAATGCATTCCATCATCTGAAACAAGTGTAAGCTGTGATTCCTCAAACTGTTCATCAACACTTGCATGGATATTTTCATAATTTGTTTTAAGATAATGTACACCTGTGTAAAAAAGATGCATACGTTCTTTATACTCTATGGCACAGCCAGAATAACACCCATTCTGGTCTTCGTATATTGATGGAAAAACTGCAATATTCTGATGTTCCCAGTGTATAAGGTCATGACTAGTTGCATGACCCCAGTGCATAGTGCCCCATATAGGTGCATATGGAAAATGTTGATAAAACAAGTGGTAAGTTCCTTTATAGTAGATAAAGCCGTTGGGGTCGTTTAGCCAGTTGCCTGGTGGTTTTAAATGTAATATGCTTTTACCTAAATCATTTTTCACAAATAACACCTCACCATTTAATAAATTTATTTTTGAATTGTGCCATATACCTTTAGCATATCAGTCGAAAAGACTACTTCGCAGAATCACCAATATTCAGTTATTGAATACATTTTAATATATTTGGTTATAATAGTCAATAGAAATTTTAAAGGTGGGTTTTTACCACAAATTATAACTCATATTTTGTAATATTCATACCTATTTTTCCATCTACAAAGAAAGAAATGCCATCTGCTGCAAGGTCTGTGTACATAGTTGCTGTCATTACATTTTCACCATTATTAACAAATACTTCCACACTGAACCTATCAAGTATCATTCTGAATTTAAGCCTGCCATTTTCACTTTTTACCAAATTTCTCCTCTGGTGGATAATCGCTCTGCGTGAGCCTGAAAACTTTCTGTCAATTTTAAGTATTGACTCCCGTGGTCTAAAGCTTAAGGATGTATAATACTTCTCATTCTGTGCAAAACGTATTGCAAACTTACGATAAAGTTCTTCACCATCTATAGGGAAAAGTTCTATTTCCATATCTATCTTGCGTCCTTTTATCCCATCAAGCCTTATTATATCTGTAAAGACAACATTTTCATATACCGTTTTGCCACTGCGCATATTCTCTAGTTCCCTTATTGGCCACTGGTAAAGTCTTCCATTTTTTATAGACAGTTCACGAGGCAGGCTCATCTGACCATACCACTGCTGGTCTCTTGTGCGAAGACTACATGTATCCCAGTTCTGCATCCATCCAATCATAATACGTCTGCCATCTGGTGACAATACTGTCTGAGCTGCATAAAAATCAATACCATAGTCAATAGACTGGCTACATTCTTCTGTAAAAGAATCAGTCTCCTCATCAAAATTGCCAATAAGACACAGTGTACCATTACCATTGTGGTATTCAAATCCCTGTGGCATCATATCCTGTGGACTAGTTAAAAGCACCCATTTTCCATCTAATTTAAAAAAATCTGGACACTCCCACATCAAACCAAATCTGTTATTATTGGCACAAAGCACTTTCTTGTATTTCCATTCAAAGCCGTTAGGGCTTGTAAACATAAGAATCTGACCACTGCCATCCGATGAACGATTTCCTACTATACAACAGTAAGTACCGTCTTTTTTGCGCCATATTTTAGGGTCACGAAAGTCAAACCTGCTGCCTCCCTCTGGCAAATCATGTTCATCAAGCACTGGATTTTTTTCATATTTTTCATAGTCCAGCCCATTTCCTATTGCAAGGCACTGTGTCTGGACTTCACTGACACCACCGTTTTTTTGTCGTTCCTTTACTACACCTGTATACATAAGTAACTGTCTTCCATCAGGAAGTTCTACTGCATTGCCAGAAAAACACCCATCCATGTCGTAGAACTCGTCTGGCGCAAGTGCTGCTGGAAGGTATGTCCAATGCAGCAAGTCTTTGCTGGTTGCATGCCCCCAGTGCATAGGTCCCCAATGGACATCATAAGGGTAATACTGATAAAATAAGTGATATTCCCCTTTATAGTACGAAAATCCGTTCGGGTCGTTCATCCATCCTGTCCTTGTAGATAAATGAAATGACGGACGGTTTTCTTCTTTAATAAGTTTTTCTGAAGCCTCTTCATATTTGCGAGCTTCACGCAGTGTCTGGCTTGCCATATTAATCCTCCATTCTTTAAAAAAAGGCTGTTACACATATACCATACTTTTGTGCAACAGCCTCATTTACTAAGCTTACCTGATGCTAATACTATTCTGCATCAGTATTTCCATCCCCATAAAACGCATCCAAATATTTCTGGAAAATTGCAAGATAATCATCCAGTTTATATGCCTCTAAGTCTTTGAGATACTGGTCCCAATCAGCATCTGTAAAACCGTTCATAATCCAGTCTGATTTTTTAGCATTAATTGTCTTTTCAATGTCAGCCTGTAAGTTAGAAAGTTCTGTTGTATCTTCCTGATTCATAAATACATTTGGATATACATACTTAGTGTGCATATCTGGTGTGTAATAATCTTTAATCCAGTCTAAGCGGTACTGTGCATCATCAGGACATGTCACATATACACCATAGTATTCATCTAAGATAGCAAGAGGTCCTCCTACAGACTCTGCTTCCCTTACTTCAACAGGTGATGCATCACCAAGCGGTGCGTGTTTAAGCATATCCTCACCATTTTCATTTTTTCCAAGTTCAAAAATATCAAAATCGTCATCTTCGCCATATGTACCCCAGTTATTCTGTGGTGATTGGAATGGGTCATACATCTGGTCAAGCCATGCACATACAAGTGCAGGATTTTTGGCAACTGCTGTAACTACACAGCGTCCGCGGTCAAAACCACTGGTAAATGAGCCGTTCTGTGGTGTAATATTTCTTGTATCAGCAGTAAGTGCTGGTAGTGGAACCCAGTCTTTAAGGTTATCAATATTGGCAACATCCCAGCTAAAGCATACGCCATAGCGTCCAGATTTTCCCTTTGATACATAAGTAGACCATTCATGTGTAAACGCTTCTGGGTCAATAAGTCCCTCTTCATACAGAGAATGAAGCCATGCTATACCATCTTTATAGCCCTGTTGTGTTGCTGAACAAATTACTTTTAAATCATCTGTAACAGCAATATGTCTGCCCTTGTCTGCATCACCATATCCTTCACCAAAACCATTTATAAGAATAGCTGGGTCTTGATCACCATCATTTACAATACATGACATTGGTATAATACTTCCATCTATATTAAACTCTTTTTGCAGTTTAGAGGCATTGTCACGGAATGCGATTAATACTTTCTCAAAATCTTCTACTGTTTCTGGTATGTCAAGTTTTAAGAAATCAAGCCATTTTTTATTAATAAAACTCATATTTCCTACTGTCTGGATAGCAGTTTTTTCTGAGCCAAGCTGCTCAATCCATGGAAGTGCCCAGATATGTCCATCTGTATCTGTACACATAGTCCTGTATTCAGGGTACTTGTCAAATACTGCCTTTAAATTTGGCATATATTTATCTATATAGTCTTCCAGTGAAATAATAACGCCCTGTTTGCCGTATTTGAGTAAGTCACTGTCACCAAATCCCGCTGAGAACACAAAATCTGTTAGTGTATTAGCATTTGCCATGTTAAGCGAAATCGTATCGCCCCACTGGTCAGCCTGAATTGCTGTCCAGTTTATTTCTACATTAGTCTTTTCCTGAAGACGTTTAAAAATCGTGCGCTTATTAGGGTCAGACTCTGTGTTTGCTGGGTAGCTTATAAGACCTGTAAGCGTTGCCTTTTCCTTTAATGGAAATTCAAGCTCTGATACGTCCACATCTTGTACACTGCCATTGTTATTTAACTTGTCTCCTCCACTACCGCCGCAGCCAGCAGTAGAAAGTGCCATACCTGCTGCCAATGTAACAGCCATTATGCGTTTAATACTTCTCATTCTCATACTTTTTACACTCCTTATTTATATAGTTTTAGTTTTTGCTATTATCCCTTTACAGAACCTGCCATAATGCCACTGTCAAAATACTTTTGGAAGAATGGGTACATAACCAAAAGTGGCAAACTGGAAATAATAATTGTTGCATACTTTAAAAGTTCTGCAAGCTGTGCACGCTCTGCTGTACTCTGCATATCAGAAATCATACCTGACTCTGGCTGGTTCTGGATAAGGATAGAACGCAGCACAAGCTGTAATGGCTGTTTTGCAGAATCACGCAGATATATCATGGCATCAAAATAACTGTTCCACATAGCTACAAACTGCCACAGTGCCAGAACCGCAATAACTGGAGTACACACTGGAATCAGTATTTTGAAAAAGAACACCATTTCATTAGCACCATCCACATCGGCAGCTTCCCTTAACTCACCAGGAATACCCTGATAATAAGTACGTGCAATAATCATATTCCACACGCTAAATGCACCTGGAAGAATAATAGCCCACATACTATCTAAAAGATGTAAATTGCTTATTAACAAGTATGTAGGAATTAAGCCGCCGCCAAAGAACATAGTGATTACAAAAATAGTATTAAAAAATCCTTTTCCCTTAAAATCTGCCCTTGACATCGGATAAGCTGCAAGCAGTGTTATAAACACAGAAACCACAGTAAATACTATAGAATATATTACTGCATTTTTAAAACCAATCCAAATTTGCGCATTGGACATAACCCTCTGATATGCCGTCAGCGTCCACTTGTCAAAATCAAAAGTTATGCCCTTATTCTGTAAGGTAATCGGGTCCATAAATGAAGCTACCACGATATAAACCATAGGAATAATTATAGCAATGACAAACAAGCCAAGCAGGATGTAACCGGTCATTAGTAAAGCCTTGTCCTGTGCAGAATATCTGGCAAATTTGCTCTTCTTCTTCATAATTTAACCTCCATTCTTTACAATCCCTTGCCGTCATTCATCTTTGCGACAATCTTGTTGACAACAACCAAAAGTATTACGTTGATTACTGTGTTAAATAGTCCCACGGCTGTAGAAAAACTGTAATCTCCATCCAAAAGACCTTTCTTGTACACATATGTTGCTATAATTTCAGATGTTCCCATATTAAGGTCTGTCTGAAGCGCATATGCCTTTTCAAATCCGACACTCATAATGTTACCCGCCTGCAATATAAACTGGATAACAACCATATCCTTAATTGCAGGCCACTCAACAGCCTTAATCTGCTGAAAAATATTGGCACCATCAATAAGTGCTGCTTCCTTTAAATCTTGACTTGCATTTGAAAGTGAAGCTGTGTACATAATAGATGCCCAGCCTGCTCCCTGCCAAATGCCACTCGCAATGTAAATCGTTCTAAATGCTTCTGGCATAGTCATAAAGTTAATCTGTGAGCCAAACAACAGATTTACAGGACCTGTAACAGACAGAAAGATGCGGACAATACCACACAATACTATTACAGAGATAAAGTTTGGCATATAGAGTACCAACTGTATCTTTTTCTTAATGCCTGTGCTTTCAATTCGGTTCAGAAGAAATGCAAGCAGAATTGGCATTGGAAATCCCCATAAAAGACCATAAATACTCAGCTTCAGCGTATTGCCAAGGTAAGTCATAAAGTCAGGTGAAGACAAAAAGCGTTGGAAATACTTAAACCCCACCCATTCACTTCCTAAGATGCCTCTGAAAGGGTTATACTCTTGGAACGCAATTAATATACCGCCCATTGGAATATACTTAAATATCAGAGTTAATGCTAGTGCTGGCAGCAGGAAGATTACATATAACTGCCAGTGTTGTGTCACATACAAGACAACATTGCTAAATTTCCCTTCATTTTGTTTTTTTTGAGACATATTTTTCCTCCTTTCTTTTATACCTCCCGCATACTTTTACATCTGCTCTGAACCTTATGTTTATCATGATGTATTGTGCATTTGTAAAAATATATGTGGGAGTTATTGTGCTTTTAATATAACAGTATTTGCACATATTGTCAACCACTTTTTTGTTATTTGCACTAAAATATTTTTATATTTGATGCATGTGTCCAAAATATATACCAATTTTCAGTAAATTTTAAAGCAAAATTTTGTTTAATTCTATAATTGATAAAAAAATTATGTATTGACTTTATCAAATTTTTATTATATAATTAGTTTTATATTTGCACAATATATATTTTATGCAAATAACACATATACAGAAAAGGAGATGTCAATTATGAATCAATTCGTAAACCCAGATGCACCTATTATGCAGTTTATCACCAAGATTACAAACAGCGTCTATCTCAACATACTGTGGTTTATATGCTGCCTGCCTATTTTCACAGCTGGCGCTTCTACTACAGCACTTTTCTATGTAACCCTAAAAATGGCCAAAAATGAAGAAGGAAACCTAACAAGAGCATTTTTCCACTCCTTTAAAGAAAATTTCAAACAGGCGACAAAAATTTGGCTAGTTCTTTTGACAGTTGGCATTGCAATGGCATTTGACGGATATATTTTTTACCATATGAAATTTGACAGCATATTTTGGACAATAGGCACAGCCATCTTTATTGTTGCGCTTATCGCATATGCCATTGTACTTATGTACATCTTTCCACTGCTTGCAAGATTTAGCAACACTACATATGCCATGTTTAAAAATTCTATTATGATTGGTATGCGCTTTCTCTTCTGCACAGCCATAATGGCAGCAATTTACTTTATCATGGCATTTATCATAATCAATGTCTTCACTCCTGCTATTATATTTGGCGAGGGATTGTGTGCACTGTTATGCTCATTTTTACTTTCCAATATTTTAAAACTGTGCCAAGAACAGACAGAAACAATACAAGCAGATGCAGAGTAGATATATAAAGATTATAAATGGAGGCAGCTTATGACAAAACGGCAGAAACTACAATATATATGGGACTATTATAAATTGCCTATAGCAGCAATATGCATAGCAGTTTATGTGATTATATACATAATATATGGGCATTACACTCACAAAGACACTGCGCTGTATACCGCACTAGTAAATGTAAATGCTGGAGAAAATTTAACAGACCAACTTAGCAATGGTTTTTTAGAATCACAAAGTATAAATACTGCCAAAAATAAGCTAAATTTGTATTCAGGCTTATATTTAACTAATGATGAAAATAGCATATACCATGAGTACACTTACGCATCACGCATGAAAATTCTTGCTACTATTGACAGTGAACAGTTAGATATAGCTATTATGGATAAAGAGGCATTTGACACATTTTCACAAAACGGTTATCTTTGTGACCTTGACAGCTTGCTTTCCAGTGAAGCTCCAAAACTCTATAAAAAGTTAAAACCTTTTCTCGTCAAAAATATCACTATACTAGAAGATAATTCTATTGATTTAGTTTTTGATAACTCATTGGTATATAAAGCTACCACAGAAGAATATACTATGGGACTTGACTTATCCTCTTCTCCTGCTATCCACAACGCTGGTTTTAGTGAAACGATTTATCTGGGAATAATTAAAAACACACCCAGAAAAGATATCGTAATAGAATACCTTAAGTATCTATTTTGCTAACAGTATGCTATTTGCATAAATTTTTTTGCTGTATTTCTTATTTGACACGCCTAGATTTGTACATTATAATAACTGGACAGTTAAAAGTTTGCT
>DESG01000012.1 GCA_002361175.1 Lachnoclostridium sp. UBA3320
ATTCATGGTTATACTGGGGCTGTTTCCAATTGCATTAGGCACAGCCGCTGACTCTGCAATGCAACTATCTACTGAGTGTTTTACTTGTACTCTCTGTTTTACTTGTGGCGAATTTTTATAAGCAATTTTGGCTTCTGTCATTAATAACCATTCACACTCTGTTTTGCTCAGCCCAAAACAGAGTGAATGGTTATGTGACTTCTGAAAACGGGGAAAGGGTTGAGTTTGCAATAGTAAAAATAATGAGTTCTGATTCATCGTATATAGCCCATGCAATGACTGATTCCATTGGCTTTTATGATATATCTGAATTCAATATTAATGATGGTATTCTCCAAATCTCAGCTTTTGGATATATTCCCCAAACTATACCATTTCATATTTTAACTAATCCCACCATTAAAAATTTTTTTCTACAACCACAATCAAACCAATTAAAAGAGGTAACTATAACAGGGAATAATATTATCCGTTCAAAAGACGGACATCTCATAGCACTACCCACAAAATCTGAAAAACGGCATTCCTTTGGTGGTATTGACCTATTGGCAAATATAATGATTCCAGGAATAACAGTAGACCGTATTTCAGGAGCTGTCTCAGCCGTGTTTGGCGAAGCTGCTCTATATATTAATGGCATTAAAGCTACTATTCCGGAAGTAAAAGCACTACGAGTTGCTGACATAGTAAAAATTGAATATTATGACACCCCCACAAATCAATATGTTGGGGAAAACGCTGTGATTAATTATGTGGTAAAACAATATAACTCCGGAGGATTCGGTAATATCAATGCACAACAAAATATAGGATTTTTAGGAGGTAATTATGGATTTTCAGGCAAGATAGCGCACAATAACACTACTATACAAGCATTTGGAGACTACAATATAAATCAAATGGAGTCTGACAGGAAAGACGGATATATCAATTATAATTTTAAGGAGGGCCATTATAAAGAACAAATTGTGGGCATAGATGGTAAATCAAGGACAAACAATGGAAGCATCCATATAGATGTTACTAACACCACCAAAGCACGAACACTTCAAGGAGGTATATACCTGAGCAATAGTGATGCTTCAAGCAATACGGTAGAGAAGCAACCCGACAATTCATATCAGAACAAGAACTCATCTGACCGAATAAACTATATAGCGACTAAATTATATACAAGATTCATCCTTGTCAAGAAACAAACTCTTGACATAAACTTGAATGGCTCCTATGCCTATAATAAATATTCTTATGAGTTTGATAACTTCTCATCAAATTATCAAACTCGAACGTCAAATGACCTGTGGAACTTAGATTTAACAACCACTTATACCATAAAATTCAACTCTAATAATTCTTTAGCCGCAAAATTTATTAATCTGTACAAAAATAACAAAGCTCAATATTCCGGGTCAAACATACCATCTTCTGAATTATGGAGCAATGAAGAAATATTTTTTGTGCAGTATTCTCATAAAGTATCCGACAAAGTCCGCATTTCATTTCAACCTGGCATATCCGCATTGCAATATCAACAAAAGCTGGGTGATAAAATAAGCACATTCTCCCCCAGACTTGACACTCGTCTCACAGTCAACCTACCCCAAGGGCAATACATCGTGACCTCCTGCAACATAGGCAATTCATTTCCAAATATTGCCAGTTTAACTACGGCAGAGCAACCTGTCAACAATCTTCATGTTATTAGAGGTAATCCTTATATAGACAACACCAAGCTATATAAACTCATGACTATTTATGGCAAAAACACTAATAAATTCGGATTACAAGCTATCGCACAATATCAGTACAACCATCACATACCCATTAGCTCGTATGTTCAGGAGGACAATGTCATTATAGAAAGTTGGAGTACAGACGAAGATGCTCACTATTTTAATTCTTTCGTATCATTTTCCTACCGTCCCATTAAAACGGTAACCCTTCAACTCTCTGGCGGTTATAATCTGTACAATTATACAGGTGTTCAATCTGCCAAGACTCACGGGCTCGACTGTAAGTTGGATTTTATATATTATTATCATAATGTTGCCCTCAATGCATTCATAAACACTCCGCAAAAAGTTATGGGAATGGATCTTGCAAGGGTAGAAACGCCCTGGAAATATGGCGCAAGAATAAACTATAACATTGGACAATGGCTAATTGAGATTGGGATAAACAATCCTTTTTTAAAGGGGAATAAATATGGTTTCAAATCATATAATCAGATTTATAATTATAACTATAAGTTAACTTCACGTTCTGCCGGATGCTCAGGTTTTATTAAACTTGCTTTCAATTTCGAGTTTGGGAAGCACATCAAACGTAGTGAGATAGAAAAGCAGAAAATAGAGATTGAAAATACTATTTTAAAAGTCCACTAATGGAACCATACGATAAAATAACACCAATTACTCCATCTAGTCAATTAGACATCAATACAGAGTTTATAATATCTATCCAAGATAGATATTATAAACTAAGCAAACAGGCGTTCTTATTGGTTCTTTGTCTATCACATGGAGAAGATATGGATTCTGCGATCACCTCATATCAAAAAAAGAGTGGCTCTTCTTACTCAAGGAAACAAATATCATATGTTATTGAAAATGCAATCAATCCAATCATATATAATAATGTCATTGAGCCCAAGAAACCTCTCGGTTTTATATTTAAACGCTCTATATTTTCAGCACAAACAGTAAGGACTATTTCTAAACCGCTCTCCCCCCTATTTAATAAATACATAATAGTATGCATGTTAATATTAGCCGTAATATTAAATACGGTATATCTACTTCAACCTAACATATTACATTATAATGGACATATTGGTCTTGAGGGGATACTAGTAATATTCAGCATTACCATCTTGTCTTCATTATTTCATGAATTTGGACATGCTTCTGCTTGTATTAGATATGGTGTATCCCCTGGGGATATCGGGGTGGGAATCTATCTGAACTTCCCACTTTTTTATACAGATGTAACTAAAATCTGGTGTCTGCCTCAAAGGCATCGACATGTTGTAAATTTTGCCGGGATATACTTCCAATGTTTATTATTAATAATATTGGATTGTATATATTTCATTATACCTGAAGAAACAATTCGTTTCACCATACTCTCTATATTACTCAGTTTTGCAATTACATTAAATCCATTTCTTAAGTTTGATGGATATTGGATAATAACGGACATTCTAAATATCCCCAATTTAAGAGAACATACTTACATTTGGTTACAAAAAAAAATTATAGGGAAGTCATTTAAAGCTAACTATTTCTCCCCTATAAGTAACTTACCAAGATGGAAATTAAGTTTATTTATCTTATATTCTGTCGGAAGTATACTTTTCCTTATAACATACTTCACATACATAATTCCATATGTAATAATCACTAGTGGGCAAGCTTTTATAACTGAATCCAAGTTACTAATATCTTGTTTAGTTCATTCCATAACTCCTCCATTTTCCATCGTTAAAAATATCATCTCATATTTAATATTCCTCTCAACAGTCATTTTTTTATGTTGGAATATTCTTAAACTGCTTATCAAACGTCTCTATTTTTCATAATAGAGTTCACTCCCTTCTTATCATGTATAGTAATATAAGGCTTAATAATTTATATGTCATAGCGATTACATTCATAATAAGTTTTGTTTCTCTTGTACAAATTAAATATATATTGGTTATATATTGTTTGGCACTTCCATGTATATATCTCTCAAAGCTCAACAAATATCATTTAAGTTACACCCATATTACATTTCTACTTTTTACTACTTACATAATAGCTAGAACTATTTGCAACATATCCATTACACCAATAAAATCTCTGGATATAATTGCGAAAGTTTCTGTCATGAACATTGTTTTCAGTCTTGCTTCAATATGTTTTCAAAATACTTCCAATAAACGTAGGTTCTCCAATATAGT
>DESG01000191.1:0-7186 GCA_002361175.1 Lachnoclostridium sp. UBA3320
AACAAATATTATAGTATTTTAAAGTTATAAAAGATATAGATAATACATTATTTTTATCTATGCGCCGTCAAAATTCTAGTCAAATAAAGGAGGTAGATTTATGCCACGAAAAGGAGAAAATATTTACAAAAGAAAGGATGGCAGATGGGAAGGGCGTTATATAAAAGGTCATACATTAGATGGAAAAGCAGTTTATGGATATATTTATGCCAGCTCATACAAAGAAACAAAATCATGTCTTGCAAAAGCTATCAGTTCATTAAACACTGCTGAACACAAAATAGGAAGAGAAACTGATTCTGTGTTATTCCAGAATTTGGCTAAAGAATGGTTTTCTTTTATTGAGCCACAGATAAAAGAATCCACTAATATCAAATATCATAATATATGGAATACATATATTTCTTCACGACTTGGAAAATTATATGTGAATCAGATTACACATTGCTTACTAGAGTCATTTTGTAGTGAATTATTGGTTTCTGGCAGTGCAAAAGGAACAGCATTGTCACCTAAAACAACAACAGATATTTTATCAGTAATTCGCAGTATACTGCGTTTTGCAGCAAATAGAGGCTACTGTATTGGTTGTGATGGACGCTCTGTTTCAATTAAACAAAATACTAAAGAATTGCGTATATTCAGTAAACAAGAACAACAGCAGTTATGTAATTATTTATACCAAGACTTAAACATGAAAAATATTGGCATTCTTGTTTGTTTATTTACAGGTATTCGCTTAGGTGAAATATGCGCTCTGAAGTGGGAAGATATTTCCATAGCAGAAAAGACAATCCATATACATCAAACTATGCAGCGTATACAGATACAAGGCAGTATAGAAAAAAAAACAAAAGTAATAATTACTACGCCAAAAAGCAATTGTTCAATACGTACAATACCTTTGCCAGATGACCTTGTTCTAGTTATTTTGCACTGTCAAGTAAAAAAACATGGGTATTTTCTGACAGGAAGTGATACGAAATATATAGAACCACGTACAATGCAGAATTATTTCAAGCGCACTCTTGATATCTGTTCAATTAAAAATGCTAATTATCATTCACTGCGGCACACATTTGCAACCAGATGTATAGAAGTCGGATTTGATGTAAAAAGTTTGAGTGAACTGTTAGGGCATGCCAATGTTAATATTACGATGAATCGTTATGTACACCCATCTATGGAACTAAAGCGTAATAATATGCAGAAACTTTCTCTGCCATTTGCCGTCAGATAAGCCGTCACATAATACCAATTTTACCAGAATAATGTTAGTTTTGCAAATTTTTTCGCAGAGTAAAATACTCTACGAAAATTTTGTCTGGCAAAATATATTTTATCTTTTATTATGTATTATTTTTTATTAAAAAATACATGAATATTAATAAAAATTGTTAGGCGGAGATAAAATGAGAGGAATAGTGATGGCATGATTGATTTTCATTCACATATATTGCCAGAGATTGATGATGGCAGCCAAAGTGTTAAAGAATCTATTACTATGCTTGAAGAAGAATATGAATATGGGGTTAGAAAAGTTATGTTAACACCACATTTTTATGCACAAAAAGACCCTTTTTTGCAATTTGAACAGCGTAGGGCAGATTCTTTGAAATGTCTTTTAGATGCAGCAGAAGGGTCTGGAAGAATTCCTGGTATGTATGTGGGTGCAGAAGTATATTATTTCCCTAATATAGGCAGTTCTGGCATCTTACCTGAATTGTGCTTATCTGGAACTAATATTATGCTTTTAGAGATGCCTTTTAGCCAGTGGACAGAGAAAATATTAGATGATGTTGAAAAAATTGTATTTGAACATAAAATTACACTTATATTAGCACATATTGAGCGTTACTACGATTTCCAAAGAAGAAAAGATATCTGGAGGGAAATATTTTCCATGCCATTATATGCACAAATAAATACAGGAAGTTTTCTAAATCACAAAAAAAGGTTTTGTTTAAAATTTATCAAGTCAGGGCATCCAGTAGTTCTTGGAAGTGACTGTCATAATATGATGTATCGTCCGCCTAATTTACATCTAGGCAGAGAGGTTATAGAGAAAAAATTGGGTAAAGATAAACTGCATGAGATAGATATGTTAGGAGAGAAGTTATTAGCAAAAAATGAAGAAACAGGATAAAAGAAAATTTTTAGCTTTGACAGCAGGTATATTGTGCATTTTGGGAATTTTTTGGTTTGTGTTGGTACAGGCTGAAAAAAAATATTATAAAAAAACTTCAAAGAATATTTTACAGGAAAAAAATATTAAAAAAGATGTTTACAGTGAAGAAATAGTTGTAGAAAAAGAAACTCTTACATTTTATAAAAAGAAATATGATTATTTTGATGAAATAGAATCTTATCTGCTTATTGGAACTGATGCAAGTGGAGTAAGCAAGGCAGACGGTGGGCAGTATCATGGCAATATGGCTGATTTTATACTTTTAGCTATTTTTAATAAAACAGAGAGTACATATAGTTTTTTGCAGCTTGACAGAGATACAATTACTGAAATTGATTTATTACAGGAAGATGGCTCTGCTAATGCAAGTGCTGATATACAGCTTTGTACAGCACACTGGTATGGCGGTTCGGAAAGTGAAGGCTGTGTTAATACAGTAAATGCAGTTTCTGCTATGCTTGGAAATCTTACAATAGATGGTTATTATGAACTTAATATGAAAGAAATCCCAGTTTTAAATCATGCTATAGGAGGCGTTACTGTCACATTGGAAGACGATTTTTCTAACATTGATAAAACAATGCAGAAAGGCAAAACTATTAAATTAAAGGACAATCAGGCATTTCATTATGTGCATGACAGATATCAAGTGGGTGATGAAAGAAATATTTCTCGTATGAGACGACAAAGAAATTACATGAAAGAATTTTTTAAAATAGCAGTAGAAAAGACTAAAGAAGAACCCGCTTTTGGCAATAGGCTTTATAAGCGTTTAAAGGAAGCAGCAAATACAGACATTAATGGAAGAAAGGTATCTGCAATTATGAATTGGATAAGTGCAGGGCAAGGGAAAGGCATTTATGTTTTTGAAGGAAAATCAAAAATTGGTAAAATTTTAGGAGATGGCGAAGAACATGCAGAATTTTATATTGATAAAAAATCTAAGATAGATGTTATGACAAAACTATATGGACTGAAAGAAAGAAAAAGTTAAATACAGCAGAAAGACGAGGAAAGATATTATGAACCAAAATGAAGATAATATGCAGATAAGAGAAAGTGAAGATGAGATTGAAATTGATTTAATGGGACTTCTCTATTATTACAAGTCAAAACTTATAATTATTATACTTGTATTTTTAATTGGCTCTGTAGCTGCAGGTTTTGGAACATATTATTTTATAACACCTAAGTATACTGCAACATCTAAACTTTATATGGTTTCAGCTAGCAATGATTCCATTGTTGACTTAACTGATTTGAACTTAGGAACTTCTCTTTCATCAGATTATGAGGAATTAATAAAAATACGTCCAATTATTAATCAAGTAATAAAAGAAAAATTTTTAGATTATACCTATACTCAACTTTTAGATATGATAACTATCTCTACAATTCCTGATACACGTATTTTAACAATTACAGTTGAAAGTGTTGTTCCAAGTGAAGCTGCAGATATAGCAAATGCTTTAGCTGATAAAGCAGTAAGTAACCTGCCAAAGCTTATGGATACTTCTAAACCCAATATTGCAGAGCGTGCAATATTGCCAGAAAGCCAAAGTTCACCCAATTTATCTAAAAATACTATAATCGGAGGAATGGTTGCAATATTTTTTGTACTTGGGATATTGACAATTATATATATCACAGATGATACATTAAATTCCGCAGAAGATGTTGAAAAGAATTTTGGTATTATGCCGCTTACAGTAATTCCAGAGGGTTCTATCGACCGTCTGTCTGATAGATATGAAAAGAAAGTAATTAAGGAAAGCAGAAAACAAAGGAAACAAAGGCACAAAGGGAATAGGAGTGAAAAATGAGAAAACATGCTATTATTGGCAATATGCCAGAGCTGCCGTATTCTGTTGAAGAAGCTATAAATGGGCTTCGCATAAATATTGGATTTCTTGGAAATGACATTAAAAAAATTATGATTATCAGTACTATGCCAGATGAAGGAAAAAGCTTTGTAGCAATACAGTTATGGCGTCAGATGGCAGAGTCTGGAACACCAACTATTTTGGTTGATGCAGACCTTAGAAAATCTGTTACAACAGAAAAATATGGTATTCGTCTTGAAAATGGAAAGATATATGGTACTTCATATTACCTTGCTAATAATTTTTCATTGGAAGAGGCTATTTTACATACTGATTGGGAGTGTGGCGATATACTTCCAAATACTAAAAATGTTATAAATCCTTCTCGTCTTATTGAAGGAGAGAGGTTTGACAATATGCTTAACAATCTTGCAGAAAGATATCGCTATGTATTTATTGATACGCCACCATTAAATATGGTGTCTGATGGCGAAAGAATTGGAAACCGCTGTGATGGAGCTATACTTGTAGTACGTGGAGGAGCTACTTCTAAATCAATGGTACGCAATTCTATTCAGCAGTTAAAAAGAGCAGGTTGCCCACTTCTTGGCATAGTATTAAACCGTGTAGAAGGAGCTAGAAGTGGATATTACTATAAAAAATATGGTGGTAAATATTATGGCAAATATGGCAGCAAATATTATTCAGATAAGTATTATTACAAAAAGTAATTTTAATTAGGAGTCTACAGAAGAAATTTCTGTTTACTCATAAAAAATTTTTGGGGGAAAGGAGGGAATAAAGAATGATTAAGGCGGTGAAGAAAGCGTTAGTATGTGCATTAACAGCAGCACTGACGTTTGGCACTCTTGCATCCGCAGCACCAACACCAACAAGCCCAACTCAATCAGTTGAGCCACAGAGGCAGACAAATGTAATAGCAGAACAGTCTAATGGTATATCTAGTACAGTAGATACTAAAACAGACGGAACAGCAAAACTTGCTGCAGTTGAGGAAACATCAAAGAAAACAATTACAATATCATCAAAAGTTACAGTAAATGGTGTAAAGTATTCTGTTACTGAAATTGATGCAAATGCTTTTGAAAATTGTAAAAATGCGACAAAAGTTAGTCTTCCATCAACAATTACAAAGATAAATGCCAATGCATTTACTGGTGCTAAAAAGTTAAAAACTATAGTTTTGTCAGGAACTAAAGCAATTACTGTAGAAAAAGGAGCTTTTAAAGGTATTAATACAAAGAAAATGACTATCAAAGTCAGCAAGAAGATGTCTAATAAACAGTTTAAGAAATTTAAAAAGAACTTAAGAAAAGCAGGTTACAAAGGTAAATTAAAAAGAAAAAAATAGTTAATAAGATAGTTGCATATAGAAAATCTATATAAAAGAAAAGGCAGGACATAAGTTTTGCCTTTTTTTTCGTCTAGGGGTATTGACAAATATATGTTTATAGTGTATATATAACATATAAACAGTTGAAAAAGCAGGTGATATATTGAGGATAATGCAAAATTCAGGAGTACCTATATACCAGCAGATAGCAGGGCAGTTTAGAGAAGATATACTGACAGGAAAGTATAAACATGGAGAATTTCTTCCATCGATAAGAAGTTTGGCAAAAGACCTAAGAATTAGTGTTATTACAACTATTAAAGCATATGAGGAATTGGAAAAACAGGGGCTTGTAACAGCTGTGCAAGGGAAGGGCTATTATGTCAATGCCCAAGACAGTGAGATGTTAAAAGAACAGCATATGAGAAAGATGGAAGAACATTTGTTAAATGCTATATCAGCGGCAAAGATTGCAGGAATTTCAAACAGTGAACTTATAGACGTTTTAAAGATGTTAATTGAAACAGAAGATGACTCGCATTGATAAAATGGATTTACAGAGAGGAGTGTAAGTTATGTATGTAACATCAGTTATAAATATCCACGATTTAAGCAAGAAGTTTAAAAGTTTTGAATTAGATATACCTTCATTAAATATTCCTAAAGGTTTTTCAACTGCACTTATTGGTGAAAATGGAGCTGGCAAAAGCACATTTATTAACATACTTGCAGGAATACGCTTAGATTACAAAGGAAAGATTGACTATTTTAATGGCGAGAAAGACGAAGAAAAGATACGTGAAGATACAGGATATACAGGACCTGGTAGCTATTTTATGCCACACTGGAATATATCACAGATAGCAGAGGCCAGTACACTTTTGTTTGATAACTTTAATAAAGAAAAGTTTTTTGAGATTTGTAGCACTATGGGAATTAAACTTTCTGGTGTAGAAAGTTTCAGTAAGTTTTCAGATGGCATGAAGATGAAAGTGATACTTGCTAATGTATTTGCCAGAGAAACGAAAATGCTTTTGCTTGATGAACCTGCTTCACCACTTGACCCACTTATGAGAGAGAGACTTTGTGAAATGCTTCGAGAATATCTGGATGAGGGCAATGGTGAAAAGAGTATTTTATTTTCAACACATAATATTGCAGATATGGAAAGTGTCACAGATTATGCGATTATTATGGAGAGAGGGAAAGTTGTGGAACAGGGTTTTGTTGAAGACTTAAAAGAAAAATATATATTAGTGAAAGGCGATATAAATGATGCTGATAAAGCAGGCAGTATATTGTTTAGTTTCCAGAAAAACGGCTATGGATTTGAAGGACTGTGCCTTGCTGATGATATCGAGAGGCTTGCTGAATTAGATATTTCAAAGGAGATTCCTTCACTTTCGCAGATAAGTCTTGCTGTTATGAAAAAATATACATATCTTTCGGAGGAAAATTTATGAAACAATATATGAAAAGCTATAGTATGTTTTTTCCAAATAAAATATTTGAGGTAGTATTTAATATTTTATTTCCTGTAGTTACACTATTATTAGTATTTTTTCTGAGGGTTTTTAATAATATGAATGCCTGTATTATTGAAACATTATTAATAATAAGTGTGGAATCTCTTATAGATTTTTATATTTTTGGAGGCATTGCCAAAAGAGATAGCTGTCGGAATGAATATTTAAAAACATCTGTAAGATATACTATAGTAATGAAAAAAGCTTTTATTGTTGATGCAATAAGAAGACTTATAACTATTACAGTAATAACTTTTCTATCTTCTATTATTTTACAGATATCATTAGATATAAC
>DESG01000191.1:7446-23405 GCA_002361175.1 Lachnoclostridium sp. UBA3320
CATTAGATATAACAATCTTTTTATTGTTGTCAGCTTATTTTTTTATTGCTGTTTCTCTGTGCATACTGCGTTTTATAGAAGATTTTACTATAGAAATTTTA
This sequence comes from Lachnoclostridium sp. UBA3320, assembly GCA_002361175.1. GTDB lineage: Bacteria > Bacillota > Clostridia > Lachnospirales > Lachnospiraceae > Butyribacter. The sequence goes on from DESG01000191.1 coordinate 7,548, forward strand.
ATTAATTCTGCTGTATGCATTATATATATAATATTTTTTTGTGCTGTTTTAGAATATAATTTAATTCGTATATCAAATATAATAATGTCTGTATTAAGTGTATATATAGCCACAATGCACATTAAGTTTTTAAATTTAAGGATAAAGGAGGAATACTATGATAGCAAAAATTAAGAGAGACTTTAAACTGCTTAGATATGGATATCATTTTGAACTCAATATACTTGGTATTGTAATTTGTACTATAGCAGGGCTAATACAGTTAATATTTATGAGTTCTCTTTCATTTCTTTTGATAAGTTTTCTTTATATAATAACTATTGCATCTACACTTGAAATATCTGGAATTGTAAAATCGTCACCGAAATTTAAGTCATTTTATTTTGGTATTCAGAGAATTGTAAATATAGCTAGCTGTTTATTATATTTTACATCACTATTTGTAATAAGACTTATACAGGCTGGTTCATTAGAAAAATTAAAGCTTGTGATAGGCAATGAACTTGTAATGTCAGGAATTTATTATATAATATTAGTGTTTTATATGTCTATTGCTTTTAAGTATTTTTTTATATCTACAGCAGTATTTTTAGGCGGCTATTTTTCTTCTATATATATATTTGCTATTTTTGATAAAACTTTTAAATTTACTTTAATGCAGGGAATATTAATTGCATTTATATGTGTTGTAATAGGAATGCTCTTGTCAGAAATTTTAAAAAGAGCATCATATAAAAAACCACTGTCAAAAAATTCATTAGGAAGGTCAATTAGAAAATACTACTTTTAAAAAATAAGGATATGATATATAATAATACCATCGTCAAAAATGGATAAAAAAGGAGGATATCATTATATGGAGAAAGATTTTTTAGAAGAGTTTCTTCCCGACCTAGATGAATTTAAACAAAAAACCATGGCGTTTCACAATAAAGAAATTACCGTGGCACAGTACAAGGGATTTTCAGGTGGTTATGGAAGTTATGCACAGCGTGGCGGAGAAAAGCATATGCTTAGGCTGCGTCTTGCAGGTGGACAGGTCACAAAAGAAAAGTTAAAGTTTATAGCAGATTTATGTGAAAAGTATAAGATTGATATGGTTAAGCTTACGACGTGCCAGTCAATTCAGCTGCACAATCTTGAAGCTAAAGACTTATGCGATATGATAGAAAGCGTATGGAGAGCAGGAATGATTTCACGTGGTGGTGGTGGAGATTTTCCACGTAATGTAATGGCTTCACCGCTTTCAGGTGTACAAAGTGGTGAAAACTTTGACGTACTTCCTTATGCTAAAGAAACTGCTTCTTATCTTATGAATTTTATTAAAGCAGTAAAGTTCCCACGTAAGTTAAAAGTATGTTTTTCTAATTCACCATTAAATGAAACACATGCAACTTTTAGAGATATGGGATTTGTTGCACGTGAGGATGGTATGTTTGATGTGTATATTGCGGGAGGCCTTGGCAATAAACATAAGCTTGGTGTTAAAGTTTCTGAAAATGTCAATCCACAAAATATACTTTACTATGTAAAAGCAATGGTTGACACATTTGTGGAGAATGGCAATTATACTAATAGAGCACAGTCAAGGACAAGGTTTTTACAAGACACCCTTGGTATTGACGGTCTGAAAAGGGTATATCTTGATAAACTTGAAGATATACTTGCTAATGAAGAGCTTGATATAAGCGTGAAACCTTATGTTGTTAATAAAAAGGGAGATGGTGTTAAAGTTTCTGATAAAAGGATAATTTCTCAAAAACAGGAAGGGTTATATGCAGTATTTTATCAGCCTGTAGGCGGAAAGCTTGCACCAGATAAATTAAAGGAACTTTATAATGCGATTTGTGATATGGAAGATGTAGAGATACGTCTTACTCCTGAAGAGGGAATGTATATAATAAATTGTAATGGTTCTGAAGCTAAAAAGCTTTTAGATATAACAGATGATGGTGCATCTACTATTTTTGAAACATCAGTAGCATGTATAGGCAACAGCATATGTCAAGTGGGTGTGGGAAATTCACAAGAGCTTTTAAAACTGTGCGTAGATGCTGTGCGTAAAGAAAACTTTGCTGATGGTGTACTTCCTCAAATCCATATTTCAGGCTGCCCTTCTTCATGTGCTGCACAACAGATTGCCAAAATAGGTTTTAGGGGTGCAATTAAACAGACACCAGATGGGCCAAAGCCAGCATTTGCTATTTACACTGACGGTTGTCCATACCAAGGCAAAGAAAAGTTGTCAGATTTTGGAAAGTCAATAATAGTAGAGGATATACCACGTTTTCTTGTAGAGCTTGGCAAGGAAATATCAGCACAAAATACTGTTTATGATGAATGGATTGTAGATAATCAACCAAAATTTAATGAACTTATTGAAAAATACAGTGCTTAAACTAAAAATATATACTGTAAACCGAGTGTTCGAGACCTTCCACTCGTAAAACAAAACTAAAGGAGATTTTATTATTATGAACAAGAAAATTTTATTTATCACTCAATCAGCAATGATTGCAGCAGTTTATGTAGTACTTACATACTTCATAAACGCTTTTAATCTTGCTTCTGGAGCTATCCAGATAAGAATTTCAGAGGCTTTGACAGTTTTACCGTATTTTACACCAGCAGCAATTCCAGGTCTTGCCATAGGCTGTTTTATTTCAAATATTTTAACTGGTGGTCTTCTTCCTGATATAATTTTTGGAAGCCTTGCAACGTTAATTGGCGCTGCCTGTTCATATCTTTTAAGAAATCACAAGTTTATGCTTACGCTGCCACCGGTAATAGCTAATATGCTTATTGTGCCATTTATTCTTAAATATGCTTATGGTGTACCATCTGTTATATTTAAAGGTGTGGATTTGACAATTCCATTTCTTATGGCAACTGTAGGAATTGGTGAAGTTATCTCCTGTTGTATACTTGGCACAGTGCTTATACGTGTACTTGGAAAATACCGTGGACAGATTTTTGGAGCTGTAGCATCAACATCAAAGTCACTTAAAAAAGTGTGATAAATTATTTTTGTTAAACTAGGAATATAATACAGTACCGCTTAATATATTATATAAATCAATTTAGTAAAATTATATAAGCGGAGGGTGTTATGTCAAGAACCAGGATAATAATATTACAAATGAGGGAGATTATATATACAGCAATATTTGTAGGCCTTGGCATATTGCTTCTTATAATATTGTTCTTTATGTTCTGGCCAGATGGCAAAGATGAGGGCGGCAAAAGTGCCAGTAATGAAAATGAAAAAACGGCAATTTATGAAGCAGGCATTTATAATAAAGAGATGACTATAGGGGACAATGTTATTAATTTGCAGGTAATTCTTGATGAAGAACAGGTTAAATCTATAGAGATGACAAACCTAGACGATACAGTATCTGCAATGTATCCGCTTATGAAACCCTCTGTAAAACTGATATCTGACCAACTTGTGTCAGGCGCATCTGTAGATGAAGTAGTATTGTCAGATGAAGGGCAGTATACAGAAAAAATGATACTAAATGAAGTTAGTAGTGTTTTAAATGAGCATAAAGTGAAATAGTTTAATAATTTTCAAGGTGTGTCTTTAAATGGGCACGCCTTTTTTATAAAGGAGGTTTAATATGTCATTACAATTAGTGCTTGGAGGTTCAGGCAGAGGTAAGACTTACTATATTCACAGAATGTTATTAAATGAAGCGTTTAATAATCCTGAACAGGAATATATATTGATAGTTCCTGAACAGTTTACTATGCAGACACAAAAAGAACTGGTACAGCTAAGTCCATGCAAAGGCATTATGAACATTGATGTACAGAGCTTTGTAAGGCTTGCATTTAGGGTTTTTACAGAGCTTGGTGCTGGCAATGAGCCTGTACTTGACGATATGGGCAAAACCATGATTCTTAAAAAAGTTCTTATTAATAAACAGGATGAACTTGGGTACTTTGGAAGAAATATACACAAAAAAGGGTATGTTGAGGAGATAAAATCTTTTTTGTCAGAGCTTGTTCAATATGGTATTGATGGTGCAACACTTGACAAAATGATTGACAGTGCTGATAAAAAACCTGTTCTTAAGAAAAAATTAGAAGATATGTCTATCGCTTATAAGGCATTTCTTGACTATATAAGTAACAATTATATAACTTCTGAAGAAGTTATAACTGTGTTATCAGAAATTGTATGTAAATCAGAAATTATTAAAGGAAGTATAATTTGTCTTGATGATTTTACTGGCTTTACACCTTTGCAGTATAAACTTTTAGAAGAATTAATAAAGGTAGCAAAGAAAGTTTATGTCACTGTAGCGATTGATAAAAGAGAACCTATTACAAGCCGTGGGGCAAAACACAGACTTTTTTATATGAGCAGAAAAACTATATGTAATCTTATAGATATTGCTCATAATAACAATATAGAAGTGTGTGATAATATCTGGACTGAGAAAAGCATTAAAGAAAGCAGATTTATATCTGCGCCTTCACTGTCAGCACTTGAACGCAATCTTTTTAGATATCCTTTAGTTAAATATAATAATTCCGAGGATATTGATATTTCAATCCACCTTTTAAAACAGCCAGAAAATGAAGTTTCTTATATTATACAGGAAATACGGCGATTAATTAGACAGGGAAACTGTCGTTACAGGGATATAGCTATAATAGCAGGAGATTTGCAAACTTATGGAATAATTATAGATAATGAAATGAGACAAGCAGGGCTTCCATGTTTTATTGACCAGAAAAAAAGTGTACTTACCAATCCATTTGTGGAAACTATAGACGTGGTACTTGATATCCTTATAAGAGATTTTAATTATAAGGATGTAATGAGATATCTTAAAGGAAGTTTTGCAGGAATTACTAAAGAGCAAGCTGATATCACAGATAATTTTATACTTGCTTCGGGTATAAGAGGACATAAGAAATGGGATATAGACTGGGAGAGTGGCTATATTTACAGAAAGCGTACTGAGGAATCAAAGAAATATGCTAATGAAATACTTACATCTGTACGTGAAAAAGTGGCAGGTTTATTTATGCCGCTTTATAAAAAACTTGTTCTAGGCAAACACAGTGTAAGGTATTTTTCAGAGGTGTTGTGCCAATTTATAGATGAGCAGGGTTATTATCAAAAACTTATGGAAAAAGCTGCTTTATTTACAGAAGAAGGAAAATTATCACTTGCTGATGAATATGAACAGATTTATGAAATTGTATTGTCAGTTTTTGAAAGATTAGAGGAACTTTTAGGCGATGAAGAAATGAAACTTTCAGAATTTAAAGAATTGCTTGACACAGGATTTTCGGAGGCAAGAATAGGACTTATACCGCCAGGAACTGACCAGATTGTTGCAGGTGATATATCAAGAACACGTATTTCTAATGTAAAATATCTGTTTTTTATTGGTGTTAATGATATTAATATTCCTAAAGGAAATAACAGTGGTGGTATAATATCGGATTCAGAAAGAAGTTTTCTTTCTGAGGAGGAGTTTGAAATAGCTCCATCTTCAAGGGAACTTGTATATCAAGAGCAATTTTATCTTTATCTAAATATGACTAAGCCTTCAAATCATCTTTATATAACATATTGTGAGACAGGCACTGATGGTAAAGCACAGAATCCATCATATATAATAGAGAGACTTATAAAAATGTTTCCAAGAATGAATATTGAAGTAGAGGAAACAAGAGAAGATGCGGAACATATTCTATCAAATGATTTAGGTATAAAGTATCTTATAAAAGGTCTTAGAAATATTGATTACAGCAGCAGTCAATGGCAGGAACTTTATAAATTTTATTATAATAATAACGAATATAATACAATGCTTGAAAAACTTGTAAATGCATCTTTTTATAGAGAAATAAAAAGTAAGATTTCAGAGAAAGCTGCAAAGGCACTTTATCATGATGTATTTCATGGAAGTACTTCACAGCTTGAACGATATGCAGCATGTGCGTTTTCATATTTTGCACAATATGGGCTGCGCTTAGAGGAAAGAGCAGAGCACAAGGTAGAATTTTTTGATATAGGAAATATTGTACATGAGGCTTTGCAGTTATACACAGAAAAGCTTTTAAAAGCAGGAAAACAGTGGTGGGAGCTATCAGAGAAGGAACAGCATATACAGGCAGATGTATGTCTTAATGAAGCTGTTGGAAAATATAAAAACAGTCTTATGTATGAAACAGAAAGAGACACTTATATGGTGACAAGGCTTAGAAAACTTCTTATAAGAACTATTTGGGCTGTTACAGAGCAGATGAAGCTTGGAAAGTTTAAAACTGTGGAAAGTGAATTTACATTTGATGTTCCTTATAATGAGGATATTAAGGGAAGTAAATATAAAGAAGATATGATTCACCTTATAGGCCGTATTGACAGAATTGATAAGTATGAAGATGACAAGTGTGCTTATGTAAAAATCGTCGATTATAAAACAGGCAAAAAAGATATGTCGCTTTCTGATTTTTACTATGGATTGCAGATGCAGCTTGTTATATATCTTAAAGCTAGTATAGACGCAGCAGACAAAACAAAGCTTGTGATACCAGCAGGAGTGCTTTATTATAACATATCTGATCCTTTAATTGAGGGCAAGCCTGATAAGACAAAGATTGAAGAAGAAATGTTAAAAAGTCTTATGATGAGAGGTATTGTAAATGAAGATGACCCTATACTTCCATCACTTGATTCTAACTTTATAACAGAATCAGGAAAACTGCCAATTAAGGTTTCATCAGTTGTTGCACCATTTGCTACTGATAAAGACGGAAATCTTAAAGAGCAGTCACAGGCAATTACAACAAAGGACTTTGACAATATTATAGCATTTGCACAAAAAAATGTGGCAAAGATGAGTAATGAAATTGTTGCAGGTAATACAGAAGTAAATCCATACAAGAAAAATGATGCAACAGGAAAGACCGCATGTGATTACTGTATTTATCACGATATATGCAGATTTGATGTAAGAATTTTAGGCAATAACTTTCGTGTACTTAATAACTTAAGTGATGATGATGTACTTCATACTATTGATAAAGAAGTACATCAGACTTATAAGAGAGAGGATAACTAATATATGATGGAGACAAAATGGACAAAGGAACAAGAACTTGTAATAAATCTGCGTGATAGAAATATTCTTGTATCAGCAGCAGCAGGCTCTGGTAAAACTGCTGTACTTGTAGAACGAATTATACAGATTATATCTGATGACAAAAGACCTGTAGATATCGACAAATTGCTTGTCGTAACATTTACAAAAGCGGCAGCGGCAGAGATGAAAAGTCGTGTAAGTAATGCAATAGAAAATATGCTTATGGAAAATCCTAGCAATGAGCATTTACAAAGACAGGCAACTCTTTTGCACAATGCACAGATAACAACTATAGACAGCTTTTGTCAAAATATTATACGCAATTATTTTCATATTATTGATTTAGACCCATCTTTTAGAGTTGCAGATGAAAATGAACTTGCAATAATGAAAACAGATATTATGGAAGAGCTTTTAGAACAGAGGTATGCAGATAGTAAAGAAAATAAAAATCAAACTTTTCTTGATTTTACAGAAAGTTTTTCTCCAGGAAGAACAGACAGTGTTATAGAAAAGCTTGTTTTAAGGCTTTTTGATGTTTCTATGAGCTATCCTTGGCAAGAAGAATGGCTTGATAGCTGTTTGAATATGTATGGAAGCACTTCTTTAGCAGAGCTTGAGGAAACTGTGTGGATGAAAGAACTTGTAAAATATATATCTGATACATTAAATGATTATATGAAGATGGCACAGTCTGCACTTGAGATATGTAACAGCAGTGGAGGTCCTGCAAATTACTGTGATGCAATACAGTCTGATATAAACCAGATTAACGTATTAATGTCATATAACAGTTATGAAGGATATTATCAAGGCTTTATAAAACTTAATCCAGCAAGACTTTCTGCAAAGAAAGATGAAAATGTTATAAAAGAGAAAAGAGAAGCTGTTAAGTCAATAAGAAACAGTTACCAGAAAAATGGGCTGCAAACTCTTAAAAAAAATTTCTTTTATCAGCCACCAGAAGAAATGCTTGCAGACATTATGGCAATGCATCCTTTAGTAAAAGAACTTATAAACCTTGTTAAAGATTTTAGTGTTTCATTTGCTGAAAAAAAGAGAGAAGAGGGAGTGTTAGACTTTGCAGATATGGAGCATTTTGCGTTAAATATTCTTGTAAATAAAAATAATGGCAAGACAAGCCCAAGCGAAGTTGCGCTTGAATTGCAGGAATATTATGAGGAAATTATGACTGATGAATATCAGGATAGCAACTTTGTACAAGAACTTATTCTTACAAGTCTTTGCCGTGCTCCAAAAAGCAAGCCATATTTATTTATGGTGGGTGATGTGAAACAGAGTATATATCAGTTTCGTCTTGCAAGACCTGACCTTTTTATGCAAAAATACAATAGCTACACAGTTGGCATGGGACCATATCAAAGAATAGACTTGCATATGAATTTTAGAAGCAGAAAGATTGTAATAGATTCAGCAAATTATATATTTGAAGAGATTATGAAAGAATGTCTTGGCGGTATTAATTACGATGATGATGCAAAACTTATTTTGGGCAAAAAGTATGAAGATACTGATTTAAAAATATCAGAAAAGACAGATGTGTTTCTTATAGAGCAGAAAAGTGAAGATGATGAAGTAATTGAAAAGCGTATGCTGGAAGCTGGAGCAATAGGCAAAAGTATACGTGAAATGGTGCAAGGCAGTAACCCACTTTATATAAATGGCAAAGAAGGCTATAGGCGCACAGAATACAGGGATATTGTTATTTTATTAAGAAGTGTAAGTGGGTGGTCTGAAGAATTTATAGAAACGCTTACTGATATGGGCATACCTGCATATTCTGACACAAAGACAGGATATTTTTCAGCTATTGAAGTGTGTACTGTACTTGACTTTTTGCGCATTATTGATAACCCAAGACAGGATATACCACTTGTTGCCGTACTTCGTTCTGTAATAGTAAATCTAACAGATGAAGAACTTGCATATATTGCAGCAGTACCACGTACATTAAGCTATATGGACCAAGTATTGCTTTTTATAAAAATATATGGTGAAGATAAGAGCATAAAAGATTTAGATAAGTATATTACTAAAATGCCAATTAGTGATGAGGAAGGGAAAAAGCTTGCACAAAAGCTTCAAAACTTCTGCAATATGCTTTCAAATTATCAGGATATGTCTAAGTATTTATCTGTGTATGAAATACTACAATGTATTTATAAAGAGACAGGATATTATGATATTATGTCAGCTATGCCAGCTGGAGAAAAAAGGGCTGCCAATCTTGATATACTTTTGCAAAAATCTATTGAATTTACAGAAAATGGGCATAGAGGTATTTTTGGATTTACACATTATATTGAAAGGCTTAATAAATCAGATATTGATTTTGGCGAAGCTTCTATAAGCAATGAAAACACCAATGCGGTAAGGATTATGAGCATACATAAAAGCAAAGGACTGCAATTTCCAGTTGTGTTTGTTGCAGGAATGGGTAAGCAGTTTAATTTACAAGATGCACGCAGGTCTACAATAATTGATGCTGACTATGGAATTGGTGCAGATTATATTAATCTTGATATAAGAATAAAACAACCTGTACTTATGAAAAGATTTATGGCAAACCAGATTAAAAAAAATACACTTTCTGAAGAAATAAGGATTCTCTATGTTGCGCTTACACGTGCAGAAGAAAAACTTATAATTACAGGTACAGCAGCTAATATAGATAAGAAGATTGAAAAATGGAAAAGCAAAGGCAAAACTCATAATATGACTTCATTGCTTAGTGCACAGACATATTTTGACTGGATAATGCCTGTACTTCTTTGTGGTAAAAACGCAGATAATTTATTTGATATTATAAAAATACAACAAAGTGATATTGTAACAGAAGAAAAACAGGAACTTGAGAAAAATATTGTTAATTATAATTTGTTAAAAAATTGGGATATAAAAAAAATTTATGACAAGGATATGCTATCAGCAATAAAAGAACAACTTGAATATAAATATCCTTATTCCAGTGAACAAAAACTTTCTGTTAAAGTATCTGTAACAGAGATGAAGAGAATGGCTTTAAAGAAAGCAAATATACTGGCAGATGAGAAGGAAGATGAGCATAAAATAGATAAAGCAGATTATTATGTTGCACCAAAAGCAAGTTTTATTAAGGATAAAGGCAAGATACAAGGCGCACAAAAAGGCACACTTTACCACCTTGTAATGGAACACTTGCCATATGAAAACTTAAATGACAACTTTGATTTTGATAAGTTTATATTAAGTATGTGTGACAGTGGCTATATGACAAAAGCAGAGGCAGCAGTTATTGATAAAAAGAAATTTAAAAAATTTATAGGCAGCAATATATGTAAACGTATGTGCAAGGCGCAGTCGGAGGGCAAATTAAAAAGAGAACAGCCATTTATCATAGGGCTTCCAGTAGCAGAAGTTTACGAAAGTGTATCTGATGACAGCACTGAAATTGTACTTATGCAAGGTATTATTGATGCATTTTTTGAAGAAGATGGTCAAATTGTACTTGTAGATTATAAAACTGATTTTGTAAAAAGAGGCAACAGCAGTGAATTAGTACAAAAATACGGAAAACAGCTTGAATATTACACAAGGGCACTTGAAAATATAACAAGGAAAAAAGTTAAGGAAAAAATTATCTATTCATTTTCACTTGAAACTGAAGTGTACGTACCCTAATATAGAATTTGGCATTCAGGAAGATAAGATATTAAAAAGTCAATTTCTTCTTTTGTCACATTTGTATTTGTCAGATTTAAAGTTTTAAGATTGTACAGGCTGATAAGCTCACTAAAATTGTACATGTTATTATTGCCTGATATATCAAGATTAGTAAGTGATGTAAGTGAACAGACAGGCAGCAAATCAGTTATATCATTATATGATAAAACAAGTATTTGTAGGCTGTCTGTTTCTTCTAAAGGAGATAAATCAGTAATAAGGTTATCAGATAAATACAGCTCATTTAAAGATGTATAATATTTTATATTGTCAAGATTGACTATTTTGTTATTATCTGCGTATAAACATGTTAATTTATCACAAGAAAAATCTGTATTTTGTGAATTAGGAAGTGATACTAAATTTTTATTGCTAATATCAAAATCAGTTATATCAATATATGGCGTAGCTACAGGAGTGTTTGTAATAGGTGCTGATGTAGTTGTAGGTGTTGGTGTACTTGTAAATATCGGCGTTTTAGTAGGCATTGGTGTATTTGTAGGAGCATCCGTTATATTGTTAGAAGTGATTTCTGTAATTTCTGCATTGAACTTTTTTTCTTTCTGTAGATTATTATTATTTTGTTTATAGTAATTATACAGAGAAAAGAGAAAAATTGTTCCTGTAATTAAAATAAGTGTGACACATATTATATTTGTTCTAAAATGTTTATTGTTCTTTATGTGTGAATTGTTGTTAATTAGTGGTGTTTTTAAATAGTAGAGAGGGTGAGATGTATCTGTTATGTTTAAGTGGTAATTACAGTTAAAAATCTTTTCTGAAATTTCATTGGAATTTAATTTGTCTTCTAATTCTTCAATAGAAGAATATCTGTCAGATGGATTTTTAGCACAGCCTTTTACAATTACTGAGTAAAGCTCTGGCGGTATATTATCTTTAATACTATTATCTGAATCACTGTTATTTATTGTATGACCATTATTAAAAAGAGCATATAACATACATGAAAAAATATATATATCCGATGCAGGAGTGGGTTCAAGTCCTTCTGAAATTTCAGGAGGCATATATTCAGGAGTAGTTGAGGTTGTAGATGTACTTTTATTATGCGTATTATACATTACAGCAGAAGAAAAATCTCCTAGGCAATACGAATCATCTGCATTTAGATAAATATTAGCAGGAGTGCAGTCTAAATGAAGAACTTTTTTAGTATTGAGTTGTTTTAATGAAATGCAGATATCATGTGCAATGTGAAGTATGTCATTGCCAGATATTCCATCTTTGCATATTATTTTTCCGAGATTGTTATAGTATGGCATTATTATGTAATAATTTTGTTTAAATGGAATTATCTCTAATGGTTTTAAGATATATTCGCTTTCTATTGACATAATTTTTTTATAGATATTTTTACTAAAAAATGCCTTATGTACAACTTTTAATATCCTTGTATTTTCTGGATATATAGAATTAGTTGTATTTTTTATAACATATACTTGTGCATGTTCAGAAATGGTCAATGATTTTATAATATTCCATTGATTTTTAAGCTTTGGTGGTAGTGGTGGGTAAAAATAATTACAGTCATTTTTCACTTTTTAACAATTCCTTTACTTAAATTTAAATAACTTTAATGGGGCAAGCTGCCTTTACAGTTCCATCTGGAAGCATTATAACAACTGTTGTAAATCCTTTTTTAAGACCTGTTACTTTTTTGTTATTAAATATTGCAATAGATGTATCAAGACTTTTATATATAAATTTTGTGGATAAGAGATTATCTGGCTTTGTCTTAAATGCAATATTTTTTGTATTTCCAACAGGCAGCTTGATAAAGTGATTAAAAAATTCTATCTGAGTAATTTTTTCAAAGTTAATATTGTTATTCTTATTTTTAGGTTTACTTTTTTTCTTGGGTTTATGGGTTGGTTTAATTGTTGGCTTAATTGTTGGTTTAGTTTCTGGTACAGGTTTAATTGTAGGTTTTGGAGTTTTATTTTCTATAGGTGGGTTATATACATTGTCAAAATTATTTTCTTGTTTAGTATCATTTGTGTCAGTTGTATTAGTAGTATTACTATTATTTTGGCTGCTGGTATTATTGCTATTATTGATATTATATTTATTTATATTATCTTTTTCTTTATTTTGAAGGCTATATGAATGGTAATTATCATCAGAATTAGAACTTTCTGGCATAGAAAATGTATTGCCATATGCGGTACTTGTATTGCCATTTATAATATAAAATGCAGTAAATATAACTGTAAATATTGTTAATAAAAATAATATCGTATTCTTTTTCATATAACTCCTCCCTTTTTAATATTTTCCGAGCATTAGAGTATGCTTATTATATATTTTAAAATATTTAAAATCAATAGTAATAATCAATAAAAATAATTAAATATTTTATGCATATGTACAAAAAAATCCCAAAGAATTTTAATTGTATTCTCTGGGATATATTTTATACTAATTGGATATATAACTTACAAATATATAACCTGCATTTTTAAACGTGTTTTCGGCATTTGCTAAAGGCATTGTTTTACTGTGCATTGTAACGGGGTCCATCCATGTTACTGTAGAAGATGTATATTCTGTTATTAATACAGCATGTGAATTATCTAACATTCCTATTACAGGTTTTTCATTGCTTACAAAATACAAAACTTCGTCAAGTGTACATCCTGTGAGATTGACAGGCTGTTCCAGATACTTTGAAAGCATTGACACAATAGATTTGCCTTCTAGTTCATTTATTGATATTATATGCTGTGCAGCCTGCAATAACATATTAGTACATGCTTTTATAGAAGAAGTAGAGTCACTAGGATATCGTATACCTGACAATGTTTTTGAAATATATTTTCCTCCACGTTCCCATACAATATGTGATTTATTATCTATTACAACACCCATCTGTTCATCTGCAAGCCTAATAGCTTCAGCAGGGTCTGTTGTACTAGATGTAATTTCACCATATGCATATATATAGTATTTTTCAGAATTACTTTCTGTGTTTTGTAAGTGTAATGTAGTATTGTCAGCAATCATTACATATTCAGTAGCATCTATATCTGGTTTCTTTTCAAGTACAAATCCAGTTGAAATATATTTTTCTGTTAAAGCTTTTTCAGTTATACGTGTAGTTATATTTATAGATGGTTTTTTATTTGTCCGCTGGTTCATAATGTCATCATTAGCAGTAGACTTAAATTTATTATTAACTTTTTTAACTCTTGTCAGTCTTATAACATTATCATCTACAGTTGCACCAGTTACATAAATATTTTTGTTTTTATATTCACGTAGTATATTGCCATCACAATCTGATATAACTAATTTGTAAGCAGGTCTTATCATTTTTCCGCTTGTTGATTCATATATATCTTTATTTCTCACATATCCATAGACAATATTTGAATCAATAGTTCCAAGAACTACAATGCTTTGTTTTTTCTTAGAAGAAACTACAAGGCTTTTTGCAGTGTCAAGATTTAAAATAGTTATACTATTAGCATGTTTAGAACCATCAGTATTTGACCAGACAAAGCATTTTGCTTCTTTAAGCATTGCAAAATTATCTTTGGCAGCGTCTTGTGTAAGTAAATCATATCTTTTTGATAAAATGTTATAGGCATAGACAACATCATTTAATGAAAAATAAAATATATTTTTGTTATTTACATAACAGAAATCACCAAGGTCTTGTTTAAGTTGTTCAAATGTTGTTGACAGTGGTATATAAACACGTTCTAGTATTCTGTTATCTTCAGGAATGTAGTCATAAAGTATAATACCTACCCTGCCTTCATAATCACCACTGTTGATATAACCATAGACAAGAAAACTAATTGTACCATCATCACTTAATTTTAAAAGTTTTATGTCATGCTGTCCAAAGTTTTCCATTTCTAAATTTTTTTTCTTATTTTCATATGAAAATACTTTGTGCAATTTGTTATCTGGCATATTGTAATACCATAGTGAGCCATTTCTTACAAAAGCAAATTTTTTATTTTTATCGCTTGAAAGCATTTCTAATTCAGAAACACCCGAAATACCAATTTTAAGTTCATTTTTCTTTATAGAAATAAATTCTGGATTAAATAATGCTTCCATTGTTCTTTTAAAATTAAGAAGATACATACGATTTCCAGAATATCTTATACGGTAAAACTCTTTGACAAAATATGTTTCTGTACCAGTAGATGTCTTGGCTTTGACATAATACTTTTGTTCTATTGCTGCTGTTTCAATATTAAGTTCTTTTATTGTTGGCACAACATCTGTTAAAATTTTAGGATTTAGTTTGCCCCATGTGATAAGCTGATAACTCGAATTAATATTTACATTGGCAAATGTAGAATCATCACCAGTATTTGGTTCAAGGTAATTAATAATATCCAATGACTTTCCACCGTCAAAAGTTGCTTGATGAAAATTTTTTACAAAATCCAGCTTTTCTTTTAAGAAGAAATCATTTTCATAGTATTTAATTCTAGTATAAAAATTAATTTTTTTACTTAAATTAGTTGTCAGCGTTATCTGTAAACCATACTCTGTACTGGTGTCAAGTGTTTCTGATAATTTAATTTTTATGGTTTTATAATTTTTATCGGTGTCAAAAGCAGTAAGACTGTCTGTTTCAAGTATTTTGTTATTTAAAATATCATTTAGTTCAAAATCCAATTTTTTTATCTTTAAGTCATTTTCTAAAATATTAACTGTAAAAGTTTTTGTTGTATCTAATGGTGTAATCGACTCTCTAATATTTCCGCTGTCTAATTGACTGCTATAGCCGTGTATTGTATTAACAGTAAATTCCCCAAGTTTTAGCTGAATTATTGGAAATGTTGAATCTTGTAAACTTGTTGCAGTAGTTGTTCCTACGGTTGCATCTGGTATGTCATTTTTAAAAAAAAATAATGATATGCCAAATACAAAAAGTAAAGCTATAAATCTATATAAATGAATATAAAAATGTTTCACAACAGTTCCTCCATATAAATTTTTAAGACATTATGAGATTACCATACATTCTTTCTTATAA
>DESG01000001.1 GCA_002361175.1 Lachnoclostridium sp. UBA3320
ATTATAAATTATTAATATACAATATAGCAGAGTTTTTTTCTATTGAAAAGACATAAAATTATATATAAAAAAGACCTCTATACCATTTAATTGATATTAAGGCCTTATCTTTTTCTTTGACTTAAATACTATTTTTTAATTTACTTTGTTAAATTGCTTTCTGATTGCCCCAACTTTATAAGAAGAATTTCAACTCCAATCTGACTGTCAAGTAAACCACACTTAAATTTATATTCTGTTTCAATACATGCATCAAGTATTTCTTTAAGTTTCCAATTTTCAAATTTCTTTGCCTGATTTATATATTTACCAACTGTAAAAGATGGTATCTGCAATTTTGAAGCTATTTGACTTCTTGGAATATCAACTGATTCTTTAACTTGGAGAAGTATATTAAATTGCCTTGTTATAAGGTATAATATTGACATAGGACTTTCTCGCAGTTCTAATAAATCACGGTAAAGTTGTAAAGCTCTATCCCTTTCACCTATTACAGCATAATCAATCATATTAAATATACGTCCTGTTAATTGTACACAGCATATTGTATCAATATCGCTTATTGTAATTTCACTGCGCCCATATGTATATGAAACCAGTTTATCTATTTCGTTAGTGATATTTAACAGTGAACTGCCAACTTGTTGTAAAAAATAATCTGCCGCATTTTCACGTATTTGTTTATTATTTTCATTTAACATAATTGCAATAAATCGTTTAAGGTCAGCTATTCCCATTTCTTTTAATTCAACGGCAAGTCCTTCTTTATTGACGAATTTATACAATTTATTTCTTTTGTCAACTTCTTTTTCAACAAAAATAATTACCGTTGATTCTGGCATATTGGCAAGGTAATCTGGTAATGCATTGGCAGATTTAAAAAGACCACTGTCCTCTATTAATATCACTCTATAATCGCTGAAAAAAGGCAATGTTTCTGCTGTTTCTTGTATCTGCAAAATATCGATATTTCTGCCTTCAAAGTATGAATAGTTAATATTATCACTGTTTACAAGAATAGCATTTTTCAGATTATCTTTATATATCTTTTTCAGATAATCTTCTTCTCCAAATAAAAGATAAAATTTATGAAAAGTTTTATTTTTAATATCTTCCTTTAAACGCTGCATATTCCCTTCTTTCTGTGCTGCCTTGCTATACTTTATAATTTTTATTCTTTGATGCTGTTTAAAAATACTTCTTTCATATCTGCCATGCACTTAAAACCAAGTTCATTTAGCACATTGCCAAGAGCATCAAGTGTACACGAAACATCTGCAATATTGGCATTGTTTCCCATATGACCTATACGTATAACTTTACCTGCCAATACGTCAAAGCACCCTGCCAGCATTATATTATATTCACTGCGCATTTTATCAAGTATCTGACTGTCTTTTAATCCATCGGGTACATTAAATACAGTAACAGAAGAAGCATAGCCATCTTCAAGGTATAAATCAAGTCCTGCTGCCTTAAGTGCTTTGCGTACAGCATATGCAATGCGCTTATGTCTGTACAAATGATTTGTATCAACAATTATATTGTCCAGTGCAGTCCTTAAACCATAAATGCAGCTTATTGGCATCGTATATGGAAACCATTTGTCTTCATAATATGTCTTAAATGTCAATAAATTAGCATAGAATGAGCTTATTTTTGTCTTTCTTTGTTCCATAGCCTCCATAGCATCATTGCTTACTGCAACAAATGCAAGTCCTGGAGGTGCTGACAGTGCTTTCTGAGAGCCGCCACATACAATATCTATCTTAGAATTGTCTACATAAAGTTCATCTGCAAACATTCCAGTCACTGAATCTACTACTGTCAGTATTCCATGTGACTTAAGAAGTGGACAGATTTTGTCCACAGGATTTAACACTCCACTTGGTGTATCACTATGTACAACTGTCGCATATTTAAAATTGCTGTCTTTGTCAAGAAATTTTTCCAATTCATTCACATCTACAGGTCTATGGTAATCAACTGTATATAATACAGGTTCTCCTCCATATATGGACACAAAATCTGCAAAGCCTTTTCCAAATATACCATTGTCAATTACAAGCACTCTATCTCCTTGTTCTGTCAGTGACGCACATGCCGCTTCAAGTCCAAGTATGCCTTCTCCATCTAAAATATATACATTATTTTTTGTATGAAGTTCTTTTGCAAACAAATCACATGTTTCTTTATAAAAATCATAAAACCTTTCATCTAAATCAGGATTTGTAGTTATAAAACTTCTTGATTTCCTTACGTTTTCAGCGACTTGTACAGGCCCTGGCGTCATAATCTTTAAAACTTTCTCTTCGTCTGCTGCCTGTCTCTTGCACACTTTAATATTGAAATCCTCTAAACTCATTTTTATGTCCTCTCTTTACATTAGTCCATTTTTAAAATACAGTCTTCTTTAATAGAACCCTCTCTTAAATTTGGTTCTATAAAATTCTTTTTTGCATAACTCCATATTTGCGCAGAACCATTTGCAGTATTTTTATTTCTGTTTAATATCTGAGAAAGCTTTACATCATGTTCTCTCCATGCCTTAGCACCAGATGCATCATTTAACATCATAGGCTGTATATTATCAAGAGCATGTGCAAACTGTGCCTCTTTAGTAGATTCCTCCTCAAACTCGTCCCATATGTTCCTTAAATACCTTGCTTGGTCTTCTGGCAAGATATTAAAAATTCTATCTGCTGCAGCAAGTTCCCGCTCTCTTTTTGTAGCATTGCCAATAGTGTCATATGCATATGTATCACCAGCATCAAGTTCTACCACATCATGTATAAGTACCATTATTATTACATGAAGTAAATCTATATCACTGCTTGCATACTCTTTTAAAAGAACAGCCATAAGTGCAAGATGCCATGAGTGTTCTGCGTCATTTTCCTTTCTGCTTGCATCATGCAAGTATGTCTGTCTAAAAATTTGTTTTACCCCATCTACTTCTCGTATAAAATCAAACTGTTTTTTTAACCTGTCCATATTAAATTCCTTTACTTATATATTCTAAACAATCCCGTTACTTTGCCAAGCACAACTACATCATCAAGAATAATTGGAGCCATTCTGTCGTTTTCAGGCTGTAGTCTTACATGACCATCTTCTTTATAAAAAGTTTTTACTGTGGCAGACTCATCAACAAGCGCTACCACTATATCGCCATTTTCTGCATATTCCTGCTTTTTAACAAGAACTCTATCACCATCAAATATGCCCACTTTAACCATACTTTCACCTTTGACATTAAGCATAAAGGCCTCTCCATCTGGCAAATCTTCTGGCAACATTGGCACATATCCTTCAATATTTTGCATAGCAAAAATTGGCTCTCCAGCAGCAACCGAACCAATAACTGGCACACTGACAATTTCCCTGCGAACAAGGTTAAAATCGTCGTCAATTATTTCGATAGCTCTTGGTTTTGTAGGGTAACGACGTATAAAACCATTCCTTTCAAGTGCCTCAAGATGTGAATGTACTGAAGATGTAGATTTTAAATGCACTGCTTCACATATTTCTCTTACAGAAGGTGGATACCCCTTATTTATAATTTCTGATTTAATATATTGCAATATTTCCTGCTGTTTAGCAGTAATTCTTCCTTTTGACATATATCTTCTCCTTCTAAAAAATAAAGTGATACCATATTTATAAAAATATAATACCACTCTGCCAACAATTTGTCAAACATATGTTTGGTTAGATTTCTTCCATATCTATTACTTTCCCATCTGACCATAATCTTTCTAAGTCATAAAAAAGCCTGTCCTCGCTGTCAAAAACGTGAATAACCACATCGCCAAAATCAAGAAGTACCCATGTACTGCTTTTGTTGCCTTCTTTTCGTTTAATATTAAATCCTGCCTTATACATCTTTTCTTCAACATTATCAACAAGAGCTTGTACTTGAGAAATATTATTTCCATTTGCAATAACAAAATAATCTGCTATCACTGAAATATGCGAAATATCAATAATTTTAATATCTTCACCTTTTTTTTCGTCAAGTGCACTATATGCTGTCTTTACCATTTCTATTTGTTTTTCCATTAAAATTCCTCCTAAAAAATATTTTTTTCATCGTGTATACGCTTATAATATTTAAAAGCTTCTATTGTATGTATTTCAATTTCACGTCCATTATTATCTGTCTGTGCCTGTTCACCCAAATATCCAAGAGTCCTGTCTAATATCTGATAGATTGCCTCATCAATATCAACAAAGGCCATTCTGCGCACCTCTTCAATATGTGGAAGTGGTCTCCTGCCTGGTTCAATATAATCAGCAGTAAAAACCACAGCTTCAAGTGGTTTCATTCCCGCTCTCCCTGTGGTATGATACCTTATAGCAGAAATTATATCTTCATTTTCAATGCCATATTTTTTTTGTGCATAAAATGCACCAAGTTTAGCATGTAACAAAAATCCATTTCTAATTTCGACTTCTGTACAATCAAGATTGTGCTTAATACACTTTTTTACAAGTTCATCATCAGTAAAACATTTTGCACAGTCGTGAAGTACACCAGCCATTGATGCATCTTCAATAGAAAGTCCATATCTCATTGCCAGTGCTGCAGCAGTATAGCGTACACCTATTGTATGAATAAACCTTTTGGGGGTAAGCTTAGATTGAAGCTTTTCTTGAACCTTTTCAACATTCTCCAACATATTAATAAATCTCCTTTTACATGTAACATTTATTGTCTTTAATGTATTCAGCTACCTTTAATGGCAAATATCTTGTGGCATTGCCTCCTGACGAAATAAGCTTTCTTATACCACTTGAGCTAATATCCATACGTGGCATATCCACAAACATTACTTTTGCATTATATTTTTCTTTTAAAGACCTAGAGTGAACTAACAACTGTTCCTTATTGCTGCCATTACGATTTATTACAAGCAAAGTGGTAAATTCCATAATTTTTTCAGGCATATACCAGTTTTCAATCTGGAAAAATGAATCTCCTCCCATTATAAAGTAATATTTATTTTCTGGATGCATCTTACATAAAATTTCCAATGTATTTGCTGAATAAGTAATTCCTTCTCTTTCAAATTCAAAATCTGAATATTCAAAATATGGTATACCACTAATCGCAAGTTTAATCATAGCTTTGCGGTGTTTTTCTGGAATAATGCTTATATCCTGCTTATGCGGTGGGTTTTTAGATGGCATAAAAACCACTTTATCAAGTCCTGCCTGTCTATATGCCGCTTCTGCCATACTTATATGTGCAATATGAATTGGGTTAAATGTTCCTCCCATTATACCTATCTTACCTAAAAAACTATACATAAAAACTATACCTGCTTTCTGCTCTTTCTAGGTTTTAAAGGCTTATTCTTATTTTTAAGCCCTGTTTTTACAATGCTGCGTTTTTCTGAAAGCTTTTTCTTTTTTTCTTTCTGTAGATTCTTTTTATATAGAACAATTCTTCTGCCAATTACCTGCACAATTTCTGCGCCAGTCCTCTCTGATAATATCCTTGCAAGTGCCAATGTTTCATCATCACAATTTTTTAAGATATTAATCTTTATAAGTTCTTTTGCCCTAAGTGCATCACGCAAAGCATCAATAGTCTGTGGTGTAATTCCCATCTTGCCAATATGAAAGATACTTTCAAGCTCCATAGCCTGTTTTTTTAGCTTTGCTCTCTCCTTACTTGTCATTATATAACTTTACCTCCAACTCTACAATTATTTCTCTACTTGAAAAATATTATACACAAAAAGTATAATAAAGTACAACACTTTTTTATTTTTGGATAATATAATGAAACTTTTTTAAGCTATAAATAATCTAATATTATAAGGAGGTGAAAAAAGGTGAATTTATTTTCACAAAGAAAAGAAAAAAGCAATAGAGAATTAATTGAACAAATTCTTCTTGAAAAGTATAACCAGTATTATCAGCTTGCATACCAGTATACACATAGTGAAACTGATGCTTTTGATATCGTGCAAACTGGCGCTTGTAAAGCAATCGAATGCAGCCATATGCTTAAAAAACCAGAATATGCTGGAACATGGATTTATCGTATTATGCTAAATGAATGTTTTAGATATCTGAAACAGCCAATGTATCTTTCTTATGAAGTTATGCAGGAAAAGAATGAGTTGAAAGATGTGACAGAAGACAGATATATGGATGTAGATTTGCATAAGGCGCTTAATACTTTGTCAAACAAGGATAGAGCCGTGATTATACTGAAATACTTTGAGGATATGAAAATTTCAGAGGTTGCAAGGGTTTTGAGAGAAAATGAAAATACTATCAAAAGCAGACTGTACCGCAGTATAAAAAAATTGAATGTACTGCTGTCAGACGAAAAAGTAGAAAGGAATGGTGAGGTAAATGAAGGATAATTTCTATGAAACAGAAAAACAGTTGGAATTATGGAAAGAAGAATATCATAAACCAAAAATGACAAAGGAGCAGGTAGAGCATCTGTGTCAGTCGGTTAAAAATGCCAAAACAGGAGAGCAAAAAGGAATGAGAAAAGCGTCAATGCTTAGATTTGCAGTTGCTGCAGCAGCGTGTATCACAGCATTTGTTGCTGTGCCAAATTTATCTGCAACAGCTGCCTATGCAATGGGAAAAATACCAGTAATTGGGTCGCTAGTGCGAGTTGTGACATTTTGTGATTATCAGTATGATACAGATAGGAATATGGCAGATATATCAGTGCCTGAACTTGAACTAGATGCCAAGGCAACGGAAAGTGATACACAAAATAATATAACAAAAACCACAGATGAGATTAATACAGAAATTAAAGAAATTACCAGCAGAATTATTAAAGAGTTTAAAGATGGTTTAAAAGATGAAAAAGGATATCAAGATGTTGTTATATATAGTGAAGTATTAGCGACAACTGAGGATTATTTTACATTAAAACTTATCTGTTACCAAGGTGCAGGAAGCGGAGCTGAGCAAGATTATTATTATACCATAGATTTAAAAACTGGAGAGCGATTGCATTTAAAAGATTTATTTAAGGAAGGTTCAGACTATATTACACCTATTAGTAAAAATATTAAAGCACAGATGCGTGAACAGATGAAAAAAGATGAGAACGTATATTATTGGCTTGAGGACGAAATTAAGGGATTAAACTTTAAAGCAATTACAGATAAAACTTCTTTTTATCTAAATGAAAATAACGAAGTTGTTATTGCTTTTAACGAAGGTGATGTAGCCCCTATGTATATGGGATGTGTGGAATTTGTAATTTCTTCTGATGTTTTAACGGATATCCGCATTTGACATTTAAACGATAAAAAAGTATATATGCAAAACTGGAGTAACAGAGCTGCTCCAGTTTTGTTTTACTTTTATTTTGCAATAAATATTATGATTTTTACTTTATAATGCGTGTTTTTAGTACACCTTTAATACTATTTAATTTTGCAGCCATCTCTTCTGTACTTGCTGCATCTATGTCAAATACACAGTATGAGTAATTGCCACGGCTTTTATTAGTCATATGAGATATATTTATTCCATAATCTGAAAATACATTAGTTAAACGACTAAGCATACCAGGGACATTTTTATGTGCAACTGTAATTCTTCCTTCTGAATTACACTCTCCTGCATCACATGCTGGAAAGTTTACTGAATTGATAATATTGCCATTTTCAAGATAGTTGCGCAGTTCATCTACAGCCATAATAGCACAGTTGTCTTCTGATTCAGCAGTTGATGCACCAAGGTGTGGTGTAGCAATTACATTTGGCATTTTCATTACTGCTGGGTTAGGGAAATCAGTAACATACTTTGCTACTTTTCCTGATTCTAAGGCTGCTTTCATATCTTCATCGTTTACAAGTGTATCTCTTGCCATATTAAGGATTACAACACCATCTTTCATTTTATCAAACACTTCTTTATTAAGCATACCTTTTGTTTCATCAAGAAGTGGAACATGAATTGTAATATAATCACATTCCCTATATATTTCATCATATGTCTTTACAATCTTAATATCTCTTGAAAGTGAAAGTGCATTTTTCACTGAAAGGAATGGGTCTACTCCATACACTTCCATCTTCATGCGGTTAGCCACATTAGCAGCAAGCACACCTATTGCACCAAGACCGATTACACCAATCTTCTTGCCCATAAGTTCTGTACCCGCAAACTGTTTCTTGGCTTTTTCCATATCCTTGCTAATATTGTCATTGTCCTTGTTTTCATTAACCCAGTCAATGCCACCCTTGATATCACGTGCTGCAAGTAACATTCCAGCTACAAAAAGTTCCTTAACACCATTTGCATTAGCACCTGGTGTGTTAAATACTACGATACCTTTGTCTGCACATTTATCAACTGGAATATTGTTATAACCTGCACCAGCCCTTGCAACTGCCAAAAGATTATCTGGCAGCTCTATATCATGCATTGAAGCACTTCTTACAAGAACAGCCTGTGCCTCTTCAATCCCTTCTGTTTTTTCGTATTGGTCTGTAAAATTGTCAAGACCGACACTAGCTATTGGATTTAAACATGTATATTTAAACATTATGCATTTTCCTCCTCAAACTTCTTCATAAATTCCACAAGTTTTACAACGCCCTCTTTTGGCATAGCATTGTAAATGCTGGCTCTCATGCCGCCTACTGTGCGGTGTCCTTTAAGATTGACAAATCCTGCTTTTGTGGCTTCTGCAACAAATTTTGCGTCAAGATTTTCATCTCCTGTTACAAATGGCACGTTCATAAGAGAACGGTCTTGTGGCACTACTGTGCCTTTGAAAAGTTTGCTGCTGTCAAGGAAGTCATAAATTATTTTTGCTTTTTCTGCATTCCTTTGTTTCATAACTTCAAGACCACCCATATTTTTAAGCCACTTAAATACTTTGCCACAGATATAGATGCCATAAGCCGGTGGTGTGTTATAAAGTGAACCTGCATCAGCATGTGTCTTATACATCAGCATTGTTGGTGTGCCAGGAAGTACATCGTCTGTAATAAGGTCTTCTCTCATAATTACAATTACAACACCTGCTGGACCTATATTTTTCTGTACGCCACCGTAAATTATGCCATATTTTGACACATCGACAGGCTCAGATAAGAAACATGATGAAACATCTGCTACAAGTGTTTTTCCTTTTGTATTAGGAAGTTTTTTATACTTTGTACCATATATTGTATTATTTTCACATATATAAACATAATCCGCATCTTCAGAAATTGGCAAGTCTGAACAATCAGGGATATATGAGAACGTCTTATCTTCAGATGAAGCAATTTTATTTGCCTTGCCATATTTGCTTGCTTCTTGCCATGCTTTTTTTGCCCACTGCCCTGTTATAATGTAGTCAGCAACTTTGTTTTTCATAAGGTTCATAGGTATCATTGCAAACTGCTGTGAAGCACCGCCCTGTAAAAACATTACTTTGTAATTGTCAGGAATACCCATAAGTTCTCTTAAATCCTTTTCAGCTGTCTTGATAATGTTGTCATATGCCTTAGAGCGGTGGCTCATCTCCATAACAGACATGCCTGTTCCATCATAGTCTAACATCTCTGCTGCTGCTTCTTTTAATACTTCTTCCGGTAATACCGCCGGACCGGCTGAAAAATTATAAACTCTGCTCACTTTAATGTGCCTCCTTCTGTAAATTATGTTATGATGTTGGTTTCAATTAGTTTCTGCCTTTTTGAAGGTCTTGTTCATCAAAGACTTCATCAAGGTTTTTGCCTGGTGCAACCATTGGAAATACCTTGTCATCGCTTTGTATAATGCAGTCAATAACAACAGGTATATCACTTTCCAGTGCTTCTTTAAGCACAGGTAATGTGTCTTCCTTTTTTTCTATTCTATATGCTTTAGCACCCATGGCTTCTGAAAGCTTTACATAATCCACACCATCATTTAATACTGTATGTGAATATCTCTTTCCATAGAACAACGTCTGCCACTGGCGCACCATACCTAGTACGTGATTGTTAAATATAATCTCTATAACTGGCAGTTTATTTCTTACTGCTGTGATGATTTCGTTCATATTCATACGAAAGCACCCATCACCTGCTATATTTACAACTGTTTTGTCAGGATAGGCTGCTTTTGCACCTATTGCAGCGCCAAGTCCATATCCCATTGTACCAAGTCCACCTGAAGTAATCAAGGTTCGTGGTTTTAGATACTTGTAATACTGTGCTGCCCACATCTGATGTTGCCCTACTTCAGTTGCAATAATTGCATCTCCTTTTGTAAGCTCATAAAGTTTTTCTATAATATAAGGACCAGTAAGCACTCCTTTATTATAGTTTAAAGGCAGTGCGTCCTTACGTGCCATTACTTTGTCAATCCACTCTTTATGATAAAGCTGTTCAAGTTGCGAATTAAGTATCTTGAGTACAGATTTAATATCACCAGTTATATTTAAATCAATATTAATATTTTTATTGACTTCTGCTTCATCTACATCTATCTGAATTATTTTGGCATTTTTGGCAAAAGTTTCTGTATTGCCTGTAACTCTGTCTGAAAAACGAGAGCCAAGTACTATAAGTACATCACATTCTGATACAGTTAAATTAGCTGTTTTTGTACCATGCATTCCAAGCATACCTATATAGTAATCACTGTCACCACGAAATGCACCCTTACCCATAAGTGTATCTGTAACAGGTGCATCAATACGCTTTACAAAGTCCTCAAGCTCCTTAGAGGCATTGGCAATAATAGCTCCGCCGCCTACAAATATCACAGGTTTTTTGGCTGCACGTATAATCTTTATAGCTTCTTGTATGGCAAATTCATCAATCTGGTTTTTAGACTCTTCAATAAGTTCTGGTACTTCCCTTTCATAGTCTGTCTCATCACTTGTAGCATTTTTCACAATGTCTACAAGGACTGGCCCAGGTCTTTTAGAACGTGCTATCTTAAACGCACGTCTTATAGTTGATGCAAGTGATTTTACATCTTTAACAATAAAACTATACTTTGTAATTGGGGTCGTAATGCCTGCAATATCTATCTCTTGAAAAGAATCCTTACCAAGCAAAGAAAGTCCAACATTACATGTAATTGCAACTATTGGCACTGAATCCATATATGCCGTTGCAATGCCTGTGACTAAATTAGTTGCACCAGGACCACTAGTTGCCATGCATACACCAACTTTCCCTGTGGAACGTGCATACCCATCAGCAGCATGTGCTGCACCTTGCTCATGTGAAACAAGCACATGCCTTATCTCATCTTGGTGACGGTATAATTCATCATAAATATTAAGTATTGCTCCCCCAGGATATCCAAAAACAGTATCCACACCCTGCTCTTTTAAACACTCAATAACAATCTGGGAACCTGTCATTTGCATTTCTACAACCAAACCTTTCTTTATATTTTTAGAATTGCACCTTTATCTGCTGATGTCACCATAGATGCATATCTGGCAAGATATCCTGTCTTTACTTTAGGCTCTTTTGGAGTCCATAAAGCTTTGCGTTTTTCAAGTTCTTCATCAGATACTTTTACATTAATTGTGTTAGCAGGAATATCTATTGCAATAGTATCTCCCTCTTCTATAAAAGCTATAGGTCCTCCTACTGCTGCCTCTGGTGAAACATGTCCTATTGATGCGCCTCTTGATGCACCCGAAAAACGTCCATCTGTAATAAGAGCAACACTTGAACCAAGCCCCATGCCAGCAATCGCTGATGTCGGATTAAGCATTTCTCTCATACCAGGTCCACCTTTTGGACCTTCATATCGGATAACAACAACATCGCCAGCTACAATTTTGCCGCCTTTAATTGCTTCGATTGCATCTTCCTCACAGTCAAATACTCTTGCAGGACCTTCATGTACCATCATCTCTGGTACAACCGCAGAACGTTTAACCACACAACTATCAGGTGCAATATTACCATGGAGCACGGCAATTCCGCCTGTCTCACTGTATGGCTTGTCTATAGGACGTATAATATCAGTGTTTTTATTAACACATCCCTCAATATTTTCACCTACTGTCTTTCCAGTTGCTGTTATAAGGTCTGTATAAAGAAGTCCTTTTTTATTTAATTCATTCATAACTGCATAAATGCCGCCTGCTTCATTTAACTCTTCCATATAGTGGTGTCCTGCTGGTGCAAGATGGCACAGATTAGGAGTCTTTGCACTTATCTGATTAGCTATATCAGGGTTTAATAAAACTCCTGCTTCATGTGCAATAGCTGGAAGGTGAAGCATTGTATTAGTAGAGCAGCCAAGTGCCATATCAACAGTTAGTGCATTCATAAATGCTTTTTCTGTCATAATATCCCTTGGACATATATTTTTCTCTAAAAGCTCCATAACTTTCATGCCAGCGTGCTTTGCAAGCTTAATTCGCTGTGAGTAAACAGCAGGAATTGTTCCATTGCCGCTAAGTCCCATACCTATCGCCTCAGTAAGGCAGTTCATACTGTTAGCTGTATACATACCTGAACATGAACCACATGTTGGACATGCATTGCATACATAGTTGTCTACTTCTTCATCAGACATTCGCCCAGCTGCATTAGCACCAACTGCTTCAAACATTGATGAAAGGCTAGTCTTTTGTCCATTTACATGGCCTGCAAGCATAGGGCCACCACTTACAAATATTGTAGGTACGTTAATTCTTGCTGCTGCCATAAGAAGTCCAGGAACATTCTTGTCACAGTTTGGCACCATTACAAGTGCATCAAACTGATGTGCAAGTGCCATACACTCTGTAGAATCTGCAATTAAATCTCTTGTAACAAGGGAATATTTCATACCAATATGTCCCATAGCAATTCCATCACAAACCGCAATAGCAGGAAATACTATAGGTGTACCTCCAGCCATAGAAACACCCATCTTAACCGCATCAACGATTTTGTCAATATTCATATGCCCTGGCACAATTTCATTATATGAACTTACAATACCTACAAGAGGTCTTTCAAGCTCTTCCTCTGTGAGTCCCAGTGCATTAAATAATGACCTCTGGGGAGCTGTCTGCATTCCTTTTTTAACTGCATCACTTTTCATCACACTACCTCCATTTATGCTAAACGCTCTGTTATTAAATCACCCATCTGTTTTGTCCCAACAAGCGTCTTTCCTTCATCCATTATATCAACAGTCCTGTAACCATCTTTAAGAACACATTTTACAGCAGCCTCTATTGCATCTGCTTCTTTTTCAAGGTCAAATGAATAGCGAAGCATCATTGCTGCGGAAAGTATTGTCGCTATAGGGTTTGCTTTGTCCTGCCCTGCAATATCAGGTGCAGAACCATGACTTGGTTCATAAAGCCCAAGTTTTGTCGCTCCAAGGCTTGCTGATGAGAGCATTCCTATTGAACCAGTAACCATACTTGCCTCATCTGAAAGGATATCTCCAAACATATTTTCTGTAAGTATTACATCAAACTGCTTAGGGTCACGTACAATCTGCATTGCACAGTTGTCAACCAACATATCTGTAAGACAAACCTCTGGATATTCCTTTGATACTTCCTTTACAACACTGCGCCACAGTCTTGAAGAGTCAAGCACATTTGCTTTGTCAACACTACATACTCTCTTATTGCGCTTCATAGCAACATCAAAGCCCCATCTGGCAATACGCCTTATCTCATTTTCATCATATGTAAGAGTGTCAATCGCTTTGCGCACACCATTCTCTTTTATTGTTTTACGTTCTCCAAAATAAAGGCCGCCTGTAAGTTCTCTCATAACTACAAAATCAAATCCGCCTTCTGTAATCTCTTCTTTAAGAGGACATGCACCACTTAATTCATCAAAAAGAACAGCAGGACGGATATTTGCATAAAGCCCTAGTCCTTTGCGGATTTTAAGCAGTCCTGCTTCTGGACGCTTATCAGGAGGCAGCTCATACCAGCCCGATTTACCGACATCACCACCAACAGCCCCAAGCAGTACAGAGTCACTTGACTTTGCTGCCTCTAATGTTTCATCTGTAAGCGGTACGCCATATGCATCTATTGAACAGCCGCCCATAAGAAGCTCTTGGTATTCAAAAGAATGCCCATATATAACGCCAATCTTATCTAATACTTTTCTTGCTTCTGCCACAATTTCAGGACCAATGCCATCTCCTGCAATAACTGCAACTTTATACTTCATAATAAATCAGCTTCCTTTCTGGATATATTCTATACATTTTCTTTTAAAAAACACTAGTTTATAGTGTATACAGAAATTATTTTTATGTCAAGACGCATATAAAAGAAAATTTTTGACAAAGTTGCTATTCAGGTAACAGTGCAGATACCAATAGGACTTCGTTATTGTGGCTAACTTACCCAACATACCTACAAAAGAGCCACTTAAAAATTAAGCAGCTCTAATTAATGTATAATGTAATTCACAAGTCATAAAAATTGAATTTTGGGTTACTCTTATTTAATTTTAATGAATAATCCAACCATAATCCTTGCGGCAATCGAGAATATAGTCTACGTATACTATATCATCTTGGATTTGATAAAGTATAAGATACCACTTTTCAACAAACATTTTATGATATTTATTAGGCGTGATATACCTCTTCAATCATTTCATCAAGATAAATGTCAAGCTCATCAATAGTGAAGCCATTTCTTCCCGCAATTCTGTCTTCTTCAACTGCCAAAAGTTCTTCTCTAAGCTGTAACATTTTCTCTCGGCGATTATAGGTTTCAATATCCATGACAACTAAATCTCCCTCACCATTTTTGGTTAAAAATTTTGACGAATTACTGCGGATGGACGAATATTCACAATAACACCTCCTATTTTTAATAGTAATATTTTATCTATATTTTACTCGTTTTATACTATGAAGTCAATATGCACAGAAAATTTATATTTACAAATGTTATTATTCAGCCTTTATAACAGCCAAATGATTTTTTAAATCATAAATAATTACTGAAATATTGCAAACTGCCCAAAAACCTCCCGCAGCCAACAATATTATCCCTGACAAAATAAATCCATACCCTTTTATTCTATAATTTAACCTGTTGTGCTAATTTAATTTTTAAATAATAAATGTAAAAAAGCGCACAAATACCCTTATGTTTGT
>DESG01000179.1 GCA_002361175.1 Lachnoclostridium sp. UBA3320
AAGAAATATTTATAAAATTAAGAAAAAAGGCTTGCAATTATAATATTTATAGTCTAATATGTATTAGAAAATATCAACACTAGTTAAAAAATATATCTAGTCAATTATAAGGAGGAATATTATGACGGAAAATAGTAATGTATATGGCGGACATGAAACAGGCAGCAGTACCGCCGAATTTAACTGGAAACAGCCTTCACAGTTGTTTTCCCTGTTGTTGCAGTTTGTGAAAAATCCATTGGAGGCAGCAAGACAGATTGTATATTCAGAGGTTATTGCTCTGCCTTTTGTGCTTGTAGCAATAAATATAATAACTATATTTGTTGCAAGCATAATATGCATAATAGCTACAAAAATTAAGTACGGTTTTTACCTTTCGCTAATACATATTCCATTAGCAGTAATTGTAATGATGACTGTATTTGTGTCAGCGATTTTTGACTTTGGACTAGCAGGGCTATTATTTATAAGCACAAATTTAATATTTAAACATAAAATTGGGTTTCTGAAAATATTGTCAATGGTTGGCAGTAAAGTTGTAATAGATTCAATATTTATGCTTGTTGGTTCAATATTTGTGTTTATCAGCAGTTTTTTCTTTTATATATTTATCATAACTGGCAATATAATATCTTTTGCTGTTCTTATAACAGTGTATAATGAAGAAGAACTCTCACCACTTAAAAAGCTCTATAGCTTTTCATTTTCAACAGTGGTTGTTTCTATAATGCTATTCTCATTTTTAAAAATTTTATCGTCATTTCTTGCCGTGCTTAGTTATATGTGATAAAATGCCATTATATTTTGTTTGGATATACCAAATAATATATTAGAGAACTAGCTAGGATGGAGGGATTTATTATGAAAATTCTTGTTATTTTTACAGGTGGTACAATCAGCAGTACAGAAAACGCTGGCTATGTATCACCTGACAGTAGTAAACAGTATAAACTGCTTGATTTATATAAAAAGCGTGCTAAAGAAAATCAAAGCAATAAAGCTATTGAATTTGATACATTAAGTCCCTACCAGATACTTAGTGAAAATATTACATGTGATAACTTCAGAATGCTTGCAGAATGTTTAAATATGGTTGATAAAAGTTTGTATAACGGAATTATAATAACACATGGTACAGATACATTGCAGTATACAGCAGCATTTACAGGTTATATAATGGCGTCATCTAAGATACCTATAGTTTTTGTATCTGCAAACTATGTGCTTGACGATGCACGTTCAAATGGCGTGGACAACTTTTACTATGCCGTGGAGTTTATCCGCCAAAATAAAGGAATAGGCGTGTTTATCTCATACCGCAATACTGGTGACTATCCTAAAATACACCGTGCAACAAGAGTGGTTATGCATCAGGCTTACAGTGATGACGTTTACAGTATACGTAATTCATACTATGGATATTTTGATGACTGTAAGTTTAACTATAATACACAAATTCCTGTTTTTGGAAAATCACAGACAGATATATTTAACATACCTAGTGGCAATGGCAGCAGTTGTTCTGGTATACTTGTTATACATCCATATCCTGGCATGGAATATGTAATGCCTAGTGATAATGTAAAGGCAATACTGCACTATACGTATCACTCTGGAACACTGTGCAGCAAATCGCCTAGTTTTTTGCAGTTTGCAGAGTACACTAAGGCAAAAAACATTCCAGTGTTTATTACAGGAGCTGGTATTGGTGCTGATTATGAAAGCGTAAAGTGTTATAAAGAATATGGTTTTTATGTACTTCCAGCAGCATCACCAGAAGCAATGTACATGAAGTTGTGGCTCTGTGTTATAAATAATAAAGATACTAACGAGATAGTAAAAGTTATGAATAAACCTTTAGCAGACGATATACTACTATATTAAAAATGATTGGAGTAAGATACTATGGATAAAATAAAGTTTTACCTTCCAGATTTTTATAATAAATTTGCTTTAAATGAATTAATTATAAATATGCTTAAAGAATACCCTGAATGTTTTTATGATAATATAGAGATAGGTGCTGTCTATGGCTGTTTTCCAGGGTCGCTTTGGAATGGCGGCAGGGTATGCCATGGCTATACACGCAGGGAACAGGTTTTAACAGTGCTTAAAGAGTACAACGACAGAAAAATACCTTGTAGATTCACATTTACTAATTCACTATTACAAGAAAAACATTTATACGACACATTCTGCAATATGTGTTTAGAACTTGCAGATAACGGCTTAAATGAAGTTTTAGTAAATTCTCCACTTTTAGAAGAATATATAAGAAAGAATTATCCTAATTATAAGATAATTCTTTCTACTACAAGGGAAATAAAAACAGTTGAAGAGATTGAAAAAGAAGCTAAAAAGGATTATTATATTATAGTGCTTGATAAATCTTTTAATAATACAGACTTGCTTGAAAAGCTTAATGATAGAGATAAATACGAGATTCTTATAGATTCTTTTTGCATGGATTCATGTCCTAACAGCACTAAGCATTACAGAGAAGTTTCAAGGGCACAACTTGAATTTGACAGTGCAGATTTTCCGATGTGTCCTGCAATAAACAGAGATTTTTATGAATTCTTAGGAAATGAAACTTTTATTACAGTTGAAGATTTGTATGGAAAATATTTTCAGATGGGTTATAATAAATTTAAACTTGATGGTCGTGCTTTTAATGTATACACAGTTATAGAAAGCTATATGTATTACCTTGTAAAGCCATTGCACAGGGACAGAGTAAGACTTTCTGTTTTAAAAGCATTAGAGCGGTTAGAAGGTTAAATGGTAAATGGTGAATATTATGGGAAAAGAAGTAAAGACAAATGCAATGAGAATTTTAGATAGAAACAAAATTGCCTATAAGATTAATACATATGAATGTGACAATTTTATAGATGGCAAATCTATAGCGGATATGCTTGGACAAGACTATGATATTACATTTAAGACTTTAGTACTTATAGGAAAAAGTAATCAATATTATGTATTTGTAATTCCTATAGCTGAAGAACTTGATATGAAAAAGGCAGCAAAAATAGCAGGAGAAAAAAGCCTTGAGATGGTACATGTAAAAGATATCAATAAAGTTACAGGATATATAAGAGGTGGTTGTACACCTATAGGCATGAAAAAACAGTACCCAGTTTTTCTGCATGAGAGTTCAAAACAGTATAACAGTATCATTATAAGTGGCGGAAGGCTTGGAACGCAAATTTTT
The DNA here is from genome assembly GCA_002361175.1 of Lachnoclostridium sp. UBA3320. Classification (GTDB taxonomy): domain Bacteria; phylum Bacillota; class Clostridia; order Lachnospirales; family Lachnospiraceae; genus Butyribacter. Next base: position 3,218 of record DESG01000179.1, read on the forward strand.
CTAAATCCCAATGATTTGCTTAAAGTTACAGGCGGAAAGTATGCAGATGTAATAGTGCATTAAATATATTAGAAAATGGAGGATATATACTTTAATTATGAAAGAACGTAAACATGTAAAAGGTTGGAAGAAGCAGACTAATAATAAATTTTTAAATATGTATGAAGCAGAAGCTGTTGATATTAATGGCAATGATTTTTCATATTATTTTGCAACTAGAAGAGAAGATGGCAATCTTATGTGCCAGACAGGAGAACTTTGGGCAGAAGGTGCAGTTTTTTATGCACTTCTTAAAGAAGATACATCTAAAATTATACTTTTAAGACAATATAGATATCCGATTAACGACTATGTATATGAACTGCCTGCTGGGCTTATTGACAAAGGCGAAACAGCGTGGCAGACAGCGGTAAGAGAAATTAAAGAGGAGACAGGCATGGATTTTGAGCTTTATACAGATTATCCTGACTATCTTAAAAGGCCATTTATACAAAGCCAAGGAATGGCTGATGAATGTGATATTACAGTATATGGTTATGCCACAGGAAAGCCGTCTAATAAGGGCAATGAGGCAACAGAAGATATAGAGGTTATTATTGCAGATAAAGCAAAAGTCAAAGAGGTACTTGAAAATGGGCTTGTTACAATGAGAGCTCACTATCTTCTTATGCAGTTTTTAAAAAGCGACCCTAAGAATCCATTTGAATTTCTAAATGTATAGATAATATGATATTGTAGTTAAAATGTAGAAATGGAGAATTTATCATGAGGGTGAATTGGAAAAAGGCTATAACTGCAGTAATGATATTTTCCATACTTATCAGCATGGCAGGATGTAGCCACAAACAGGAAAAAACTCCAAAACCTAAACCCCAGCCTACTGTTGTTGTCAATAATGGAAATGCAGATGCAAAAGGAAGTGGAGACGGACAGTCTGATGTGCCGCTTGTTATAGGCTGTGATAAACTGAGCAAAAAATTTAATCCTTTTGCTGCACAGAGTGAAGACGATGAATTAGCTGTAAAGCTTACGCAATTATATCTTGTAAGCAATGATAGAATGGGGCGTATAATATATAATGGAATTGATGGCGAAGTAAAAACATATAAGGGCAGAGATTATACTTATTATGGGCCTGCTGATGTAAAAGTAAAATATAATAAAAAGAAAGACGAAACAATTTATAGTATAACATTGCGAAATGATATTAATTTTAGTGATGGTGAACCTGTTACCATAGATGATATACTATTTACTGTGTATGCCTTGTGTGACAGCGATTACAGTGGTAATAGTGACCTTGGCAGACAGAACATTAAAGGACTTTTAAAATATCAGAAGAATAAAAAAGTTAAAAAAATTTCAGGAATTAGCCGTATAAATAAGTATATGATGAGTATTACAACAAATGGTTATAGTGCCAGTATGATTAAATCTTTACAAATACCAATTTGTCCACTTCATTATTATGGTGATATAGAAAAATACAATTATATTAAAAATAGATTTGGTTTTAAAAAGGGTGATATTTCTACAATATGTGCCAATAAGTCATCGCCAATAGGTGCAGGACCTTATAGATTTGTAAAGTATGAAAATAAAATAATATACTATACATCTAATGAAATTTATTATAAAGGCTGTCCTAAAATTGCATATGTGCAGATTAAGGAAATGAGAGAGATTTTAAACAAAACACAAGAAAAAATTGACAGAGCAGCAAAGGAAGAGCCAGAAGGTACACTAAATCGCAATGCTGTGGCACTGGAAATGACAGAAGGCACAGTAGATGTTTTTAATACCATACTATCTAAAGAAGATATTTACTGGGTAACATCTGTTAATTCTAATGAAAAACTATCAGGAAATAAAATTTCTACGAGTTTTGTACCAACGGGAATTTATCAGTATATCGGGATTAATGCAAATAATGTAAAGTCTGAAAAAGATGCTTATAGTAAAAAATCAAGAAATCTAAGAAAAGCATTTGCAACAGCTTTTAGTGCATTTAAAAGCAGCCTTTATGATTACTATCTGGACGGAACATGTATAATTCAATATCCTGTATCTTCTGTATCATGGCTTTCGGTTAATGAAAATGAAGATGGTTATTCAGAAACATATAATAGTGATATGAATGGTTATGCATTATATAATAAAGATACAAGTGCTGAAGAAAAATATGAAAATGTTAAGATGGCTGTGCTTTCATATCTTGAAGCAGCAGGATATACAGTGAATGATAAAATAGTAATCAGTGCGCCAAAAGGTGCTAAAATGTCATATTCTATAATTATGACTGATAGAGAAGACAGCCCATTATATGAAATGGTCTCACAAACTTCATCGTTATTTCGTGATATTGGTATGAATTTGCGCATTGTACCAGTAAATAGTGAGAGACAATATAAAAACAAGCTTTCAAGTGGCAGACATCAACTATGGATAGGGCAGTATGACACTAATAAAGAAGATAGCCTGTATGTAAAATATTTAAACAGAAATGATATATTTGGATTAGTAAAATCTAATATTGGTGGACTATTAAGACGCACAGAGAAACCTATAAAGGATAATCGATTAAAAAAGCTATATAAACGTAGTTACCAGAAAATATTTAATATGGCTGTGGAAGTGCCTGTATATGAACAACAGACTGCTATGATGTACAGTTCAGCACGGATTGATATAGATACAATGACAAAAGATGTGACAGGTTATTATAGCTGGATTAACGAAATTGAAAGTATACAAATGAAGTAAAATAAGGACAAAGCACTGCTTTGCCCTTTTTATGATTATAATAAATATGCATAAATCATATAGTAGTGACATAAGCTTCCGCCTAGTACAAATAGATGAAAAATTTCATGCGAGCCGAAGTTTTTGTGTATTTTGTTAAAGACTGGAAGTTTTAATGCATATATAACACCGCCTATAGTATATATAACACCACCTGCAAATAGCCATGCAAATGCTGTAAAAGACATTGAAGCGAACAGCGGTTTAAATGCAAATAAACAGAGCCAGCCCATTAAAATATATATAGTAGAATTTAGCCATTTTGGTGAATTAACCCAAAATGCTGTAAGTATAAATCCACATACAGCAAGACTCCATATAAGCACAAGAAGCGGTATGCCTGACTGTTTAGGAAGTGCAAGCAGACATACTGGTGTATAAGTTCCTGCAATAAGAACATAAATCATAATATGGTCAAATTTTTTTAGTATATTTGTTACTGCGCCTGAAGCGTATATCGAGTGATACAATGTACTGGCAAGATAAAGCAATGCCATACTTAATATAAAAATACCTGATGCAACAACAGGAAGTATATGTCCACCTAAAGATGCTTTGCGCAGTATTGGAATGGCACCAGCAACAGAGAGTAAAATTCCGATTAAATGTGTTATTGCACTTCCTGGTTCTTTAAAAATATTTCGTGATTTTGTTATCATATTATAAACCTCCTTATAAATATATATGATATGACAATAAGCAGAAAATTATTAATATATATACATAATATAGATTAGAATAAAACGATATATAGTTTTCAAAACTATGTGATAATTATTATGATACACCAATATTTTGGATAATGCAAGCAAATTTTGTAGAAAAGAGGTAAATTATGGATTTAAAAGTTGGAGATATAATTAAAATGAAAAAGTTACATCCATGTGGCAATAATTTATGGGAGATTATGAGGACGGGAATGGATATACGCTTAAAGTGCAAAGGATGTGGGCATCAGGTTATGCTGCCAAGAAAACAGGTTGAAAAAAATTTTAGGGGATTTGTATGATGATAAAATGGCAGGATATCAGTTAATTACTGACTTCCTGCCATTTTATTTTTTTAATTCGATTTTCTTGTTAAGGCAAACTGTCCAACAAGTTCATCAAGAATATTAGTCTGTACATATAATTCTTCACTAGTTGCTGAGGCCTCTTGAGCAGTAGCTGCATTGCTCTCTACTACACTTGCTATCTGATTTATGCCATTTTCTGCATCTTTCATCGCTTCTGCCTGATTCTCTACCATAACTTTTAAGTTTTTGGAGAACTCCGCAATTTGTTTAATTCCATCAACTACAGATTCAATAGCACCTGACGCACGTTCTGCTGCGCGGTTTCCTTCCGTAACTTCTTTTATAGAAGCTTCTATCAGCTCTCTTGTGTCGATTGCCGCTTGTGCACTCTGGTTAGCAAGTTCTCTAATCTGGTCTGCTACAACTGCAAAACCACGTCCAGATTCACCAGCTCTTGCTGCCTCTATAGAAGCATTTAGAGAAAGAAGGTTAGTCTGTGCTGCAATAGATTCGATTTCAGAAATAATATCTCCAATTCTTGTAGAAGCTTCATTAATACGTTCCATAGCCGCCATCATTGTATTCATTTCATCACGGCTGTCATCAGCCTGATTTGCATAATGTTCTGCTTTCTCGTAAGACTCTTCTGCATTTTTGGCACTTTCTTCCATGGTGTGTGTAATGTCAGAAATTGTTGAATGAAGTCCTTGTACTGCACTAGTTTGTTCTGTTGCACCTTCTGCAAGAGACTGTGCGGCTTTTGCTAAGTCTCCTGAACCTATAGATACTTGGTTAGAAGCATCACCAATGGACAGCAGTGTTTCTGTCATCTGGTCTCTTAATCCACGCATAGATTTATATAATCGTTCAAAGTCGCCAGTATATCTATCTGATGCTTTAGACCTAACTGTATAATTTCCACCTGCCATCTCGCCAAGTACTTCATCAATATCGTGAATAATCACATTCAAGTTATTTGCCATCTCTGTTGCATCTTTTTCCATGTGCTCTACTTCATCTCCTGTTTCTATATTAGGAAATGGTGAGGACAAGTCTCCTGCTGCAAATGTTTTAAGACGTGTTCCAAGTTGTCCTAAAGGATTAGATATCCTTTTTGAAATCTTTTTACCTATTTTAGTAGAAAGAATTGTTGAAATTATAATTATTAATACAATTAATATTGACAGAACCAAACATACTATATTTAATTTCATAGACAAATCGTTTCCTTGATTTACTTTAACATCTAAAAGTTCTTCAAGTTTTTCATAAATGCTTAGATACACTGGTGCTAAATCGTTAAGTGCCAGCTCCTGTGCCTGCCTGCACTTTTCTCTATCTGTTGACGCTCCAATCTCCATAATTTGACTATCAAGCTCCCAATATGTATTAAGTTCTTCAACAATCTCATCATAAGTTTTCCTGCCATCACTTGATACTATTGTATCTTCTACAGCTGCAAAGTTTTGATTGAATGCGGCCTTAGCATTTTCATGTTGTTGTACTACAGTGTCAATCGCTGTTTGGTCATCATAGCCAATAGTAGCACGAAGTGATGATCTAATATCTGCAAATTCAAACATTGCTTTTCCGATGTCACCTTGTGCAAAACCAAAATTTGTTAAAGCATAGGCATATCTGTTTGATGTAAATATAAGCGCAATTAGTCCAACTATTGCAGCTATTGCAGTAATAGCTGATATCTTAAAAAAAGATTTTGTAAGTTTATTCTCAATACTCTCGTGTTTATTCATTATAAAAAACCTCCCATATACTAAATTTAATATTTACACGATATATTTACAATTCCAAATTATCTATAATTTATTTTTATAAATAAGTAAAAATAGAGTAAAATACACTACAA
>DESG01000164.1 GCA_002361175.1 Lachnoclostridium sp. UBA3320
ATTTTATATTTACAAATCCTGATTATATTTGTATTATTTCAATATAGTGACATAATTTATATGCATCAAGGTTTTACAAGAAAATAACTATACTGAAAGGAGTAATTCAATGAAAGACAAACATGTAAAAAGTGATATGCCGTCTGTAACTATAAGTAATACAGAGCTGATAAAAGATGCTTCACTAAAAGTAGAGGCGGTAACAGATAATATAATCAGGATTCATACCATTCCTAACACCCCAGACTATAATGACACTTCTTTTGCTTTAGAAGATCCATTAGAAGTTAAAGGTAAATTTAATATATCACAATATAATTCAACTATAACGGCTAGTACAAATACTATTACTTTAAAAATTAAAACAACACTTGAAATTGATATATATGATAAAGATGGGTATTTGCTTTGTTCTGACTGTGAACCAGCTAATGATGAATTAGATGAATATACTAAAGCTGAAATAGAGCAAGTAAAACAAGAAGGTCATATGCCAGATACCTTTGATGACAATATTAAATACAAAGTTACTAAAAGAATTTTTGGTGATGAAGCGTTTTATGGCCTAGGTGATAAGACTGGTTTTCTTAATAAAAGAGGATATGAATATATTATGTGGAACTCTGACAATCCAGAACCACATGTAGAAAATGCTACTTTTCGTGCACTTTATAAGTCAATTCCATTTTTTATAGTACACAGAAGTAAGGGCACATATGGAATTTTCCTTGATAACACTTATAAATCACACTTTGACCTTGGATTCTCAGATGCTGGAAGTTACTCATTTTCTGTTACAGATGGTGAACTTAATTACTATTTTATATATGGTGAAAGTATCAAGGAGGTTATAAAAAGCTACACTAGCCTTACAGGACGCAGCCCTCTTCCACAACTTTGGACACTTGGCTATCACCAATCACGTTGGAGTTATATGTCTGCAAAAGAAGTGCTTGAACTTGTTGATAATTTTGAAAATTATGATATTCCTTGTGATGCAATCCATCTTGATATTGATTATATGGACAAATTCAAAGTATTTACAAATGACAAAGAACGATTTCCTAGTTTAAAAGAACTAAGCGATAGCTTGAATAACCATGGCATAAAACTTGTAACAATAATTGACCCTGGCGTAAAAGCTGAAGATGGCTATAATATCTATGATGAAGGTATAAAATATAACCACTTTGCTAGATCAAAAGATGGCACAGTTTACCACAATGTTGTATGGCCAGGAGATGCTGTATTTCCTAATTTTACATCATCTAACACACGTGAATGGTGGGGAAATAATATAAAATATCTAACTGACAACAATATAAGTGGTATCTGGAATGATATGAATGAACCAGCAAGCTTTAAAGGAGCACTTCCAGATGATGTAGTTTTTGCTGGTGATGATAAAGAACGTCTTCATAAAGAAATACACAATGTGTATGGACACCTTATGGCAAAGGCAACTTATGAAGGCTTAAAGAAGAACAGCCAAAAGCGTCCTTTTGTTATAACACGTGCATGCTACAGTGGTTCACAAAAATATACTACTGCATGGACAGGCGATAATCAAAGTATATGGACACATCTAAAATTAGCAATACCACAGCTTTTAAATTTAGGATTATCAGGTATGCCATTTGCTGGTGTAGATATAGGAGGCTTTGGTTCAAATACAACGCCTGAACTTCTGTCACGTTGGATTGAAGCATGTTGCTTCTCTCCTCTTTTTAGAAACCATAGTGCTAAACTTACACATCGTCAAGAACCTTGGGCATTTGATGAAACTACCCTTAATATATACCGCAAATACGTTAAACTTCACTATAAGTTTATACCTTATCTCTATGACTTGTGCTATGAAGAAAGTTTGACAGGACTTCCTATACTTAGACCACTTATTATGGAATATGAAGATGATAAAAATGTTATAAACTGCAATGATGAATATCTAGTTGGCAGTAGTATACTTGTAGCACCTATTACAGACCAAGGTGCAACAGTACGCAGTGTGTATTTACCAAAAGGCGTATGGGTTGATTATAACAGCGGCAAACGTATAAATGGCAACAGATATATACTTTACAAAGCACCAGTTGATGTGTGCCCTATATTTATTAAAGGAGGCAGCATACTCCCTGTGTATCCAGATATTCCAAATCTTGCTCCAGAAAATACTCGCAAGCTTATTGTTGAATTTTATCCATCTGATGACACAGATAATAAAACTAATGAATCATGCTATTATATGCACTATCAAGACAATGGCACAGACTTTAAGTATCAGGCAGAAGAATATAATTTGTACAAATTCAGTTTTTCTTCCAACCGTCCAAATGGGCTTAAAGCTGAATTAACACAAAATGGCTATAAAAACAAATATACTAATATATCAGCAGTTATTAAATAATACCATTAAATAATTATCTAGTAATTACATGACAGTTTATGCCAGCAAGTGAAATTACATCTTTACTACTAAATTGAGTTTTTGCATTTGCTGGTATTCTCTGTCCATTTATATAAGTGCCATTTAATGAGCCTACATCTTCTATATAAAATTTTCCATCTTTTATATACACTACTGCGTGATAGCGGCTTATAATACTAAATGGCAATATTATGTTACAATCTTTACGGCGTCCAATACTTATTTTAGAATTATTATTCTCTTTTATATTATCTGACCATATATTAGTTTTGCCCTTTTTAAGACAGCGCAGGGGTATAGAAATATTTTCAACACTTAGTCCATATTTTTTTGTTTTTATATTATTTCTGTATTGAGTATCATCTTTATTGTGACTATCATCTTTTTTTGGAGTACTATCTTTATTGTGACTATCCTTGTTATAATCTATTTCATTTATTTTAAATTCTTTAATATAGGATTGAATATTTGTTACAGCAAAACCATCATCAGTTATTAAGCCATATATACCATAAATAAACTTTTCCACTGTTTTGTCATGATGGTCTATATACATTATAATGTCTTCTGTAAATTTTTTTATATCTCTTTGAAAATCTCCCTGCCATTCAGGTATGCAACACAATTTTAACCTTTTATTTTTTTTATCCCAGTAGATATATTCTAAATCAAGGACATATGAATTTTCTTCTAAAAAGAATTCTCCCCCATTTATTACAGCTTGTGTAATATCAAGATACACCTGTCTTGCTGTTTCGTAATTAAGATTGTGTTCTTCTATATATTCTTTTATACACTGTAAACCCTGTATCTTATAATATAAATTTAAGTTGTTATCAATATATCTGCATTCCATATCTAAAAAACATTGTATCTTATTATTTTTCATCATATTCATAGAAAGTGAATTACTTATATCTATCTCAGGCTCAATTACAAGATATGCAGTCCTGCTGTCTTGATATATATGTTTCTTCAACTTATCCACCTCACTTTTTTGACAGCACTCCCTTTACTCGTACCATATATTCGGGATGTATAGTCAAATATTTATCTTCTAACTTAATCTGCTGTTTACTGCCAAGAAAATAACTTATAACGGGAATAGATAAATCACACTCTATTGCTACATCTGAATTAATATAGAGCATATCTTTAGATATACTGCCTGATGTCACTTCAAATATCCATAAATTGTTTTGCATATCCTCTTGCCATTCACTATTATTTTTATAATCTTTTTTACCTTCTGCCACACTTATAACAGCTTTTTGCATATTGGCATACACTACATTTTTATCATGTAAATAGTATAATATATAAATCATTGCAAATATTATTCCAAGTACTATAGGCACAACAAATGCAGCTTCAATAGCAAAACTGCCTTTTAGTTTTTTTTGCATAAATCTCTCCAATATTAAACGTAAATTCCTATAAGATAAAAAGTAAATGCACTTAGTACAAATGGTGCTAAAGGAATAGAATAGTTATGTGGTTTATGCTTTATAACAACAAGAAATGTAGCTGCGCAAAATGCCAATATAAAACTTAACATAATTATAAATATATTTGCCATAAAACCTAATCCCAGCCCTGTAACTGCAAATAAAAATGCATCTCCAAAACCAATTTGACCACCACTTACCAATCCTATAACTGCAAAAAGTACATATACTATAACAGCTCCTATAATATTTACAACTAAAAAGCTTTCTTGCCATATATGAAAACCAGATAAAAGCAGTAATTCAGCAATAATAACAGACAGATATATTACTCTGTTTTTTAAATCAGTTATTGTACATATAAGTAAACCTACACCTAATATTATATATAATAAAATATCTTTATTTATGGCTAACAACTCCATTCTTTATTTTAATTTCCTATTTTTTACTTTGCCCACACTTGCTACAAGCTGGCATATTGCCTGTTTCTGATTTTTTTACACGCCTTACATCTCTTTTAAGACCCGAACAGTTTTTTGTACTGTGATATCTATCACCATAAGTTGTAATATATGCATTTGTTATCTCTTCTGCCTGTAAATTTCTACAGCATCTTTCACACGGCTTATATTTTGCACCCGATGAATTACGTTTTGACGAAACCATGCTTCCTTGTATTTCGCTAATATCTGGTTTTAAATAAGTACATCCTCTGTCACAGTGATATACCTTTCCACTTTTAGCTATAAATACAAAATCTTCTCCTTGTCCATTGTCTTCCCTTTTCATGCTTTTGCCAGAATAATTATTTATAACAATCTGTTGATAGAAGTTTAGTTTAAAAAAACGTGAGCCTATAAATGGTACTTTCATATCATAAGACACATAGCATATAGGTGTTTCTGCATCTTCGCTATATTTTATAATAACTTTATCATCTATAAGTGCACTTACCGAACTAATTTTAGTTCCTGACACTGCATATTCTCTCGCACAATCTGCAAGAGAGTCTTTAACATAATTAATTCTAAAAAGACATTGGAAAATATAAAACAGAGAAAATAATACGAGAAAAAATATCGGCATACAGAAGGAAGCTTCAACAGTTATTGACCCTTTTTTACTATGTAAAAACATACAGGGATATCCTTTATGAATAACATCAGAGCTATACCAGGGAGCAGTTCCGTTGTTTTGTGAGATTTTATTATTTTTTCTTATCTTGTTATTTTCATAAAGGACATTCCAATACATTTTTGCCTCCATAATTGTTGTAATTTTTAATTTTGAATATCACCAATATAACTGTAACTTGTCATAATATATCTGCCAGAATTTTGTGTTTTTATTTTACCAAATAAGCCTTTTTTAATATAAGAATATGAGTATGGTATATTATAGTTTACTTTACATTCAGCTGCACATATACAATCACTAAATTCAAATGTTTGGTTAAATCTTTCCCTTAAATCAAACTGTATCATATCAATTATTCGATTTTTAAGTTTTTCTTCTGATACACATAATTCAAGCAGCATAAGGTACTGATTATATGAGATATTTGTAGATATTGTACCTCCTTTTGCTTTATTATAAGCCTCACTTTTACTTTTAAAAAAGCTGTGTGATACAGTACATATTTCTTCATACTTCATCTTAAAATTTGCAGAATTTTTTATAAGTGGCACTTCTTTGCCATCTAACAACGCAGTTACGTCAATACAAGCTTCTTCAAATGACAATATTGCAAGAATTAGCCATTGTAATCCTGTAACTAGAGGTGCTATACCAGTAAAACCCGCAATCGTTGTTGCTGTTGTAAGACTTTTGGACTGAAATGATGCATTGGTTGTTACATAAGCCATATTAATAAGAGTACGTATAATAAGCAATCGTCTTACAACATAAGCAAGATTTTTTTTATTATTTTCTTTACCTGCTATAAGATATTCTAATCCATAATGCACTGTATTATATTCAGTATCAATATATGATGACAATACATTTTCTGCATAGTAAATATATTTAAGCTTGTCTGTATTGCCATTATTTTGCGCCTCATCAAAGAGTTTGTCTTGCTCTAATTCCTTACTTTCATCGCCTGTAAGCAATGACTTAAAAAACTTTGAAACAGAAGAACTATCATCACTACTTTCTTGATTACTGCTGTATTCTCCTGCTCCAGTTTTAGCTTCGCTAACTTTTGAAACATCACAGACAAGTGATAATAAACCATTATTAATAAGAGTTTTAAGTGCTTCAAGAGGATTGCCGCCTGCTGCATCGCTTTTTAATTCTTCATCAATATTTTTATTGGTGTTATCAGAACTACTTTCACCAGTTTCGTTATTTGTCTCTTTATCTGTCTCACTATTTGTCTTATTGTTTGTCTCATTGTCTGTTTCGCTATTTGTTTTATTAACTGTATCATAATCACCATCCTCATATTTTTCTGTTTCATCAAATATGTCTTTTTTAAAGTTAGACTTAGTACCTCCAGCTTTTTTCATAATAGTTTCTTTTATATTATCTACCGCCGAAGCAGCAATATAGTCTGAAATTTGTTTAAGAAGTACTTCGTCTTCATCAAGTATATAAATTCCCTCTGTTTCACATGATATTTCTTCAAGTCTGTATAAATTTGAATATGCCTTTAAACTTTTTTCAGGTTTATATTCTAAATTCTTATTGATAACTTCTAAAAGCTCGGATTCAAATTCAGATACTCCTATACCATCATATCCACCATAAGCAAAAAGTCCATATTCTTCATACAGCTCTTTATTATAATTGCCAAATATCATTTCAATAGCACAGTTGGCAGCAACAGATACATAAGATTCTGATGTAATAACTCTTACATTTTCTATAAATGCTGTAATCAGAGAAAGCATAATAGTAAACATAAATGTTAAAAATACAGTTATACTTCCTTCTTTTATAAAGCAGCTCCTCTCTATATACTTAAATTTGAATTAATTTTGTTTCCGTTTTTAGTTATATTAGAAAAAGCTTTTTCTACTATCTCTGTAATTTTCTCTCTAAATATAACTATTAACATAATAAGAACTACCAATATTAGAATTATTTCAATAATTCCCACACCTTGTTCATCATTCCAGAAAGCTTTTAACATACTTTAATTCCTCTCTTTCTACATATTTTGAAAAGCCGCAATTATTATTATCGCAAATACTTCTACCATCATAAGCATCATAGGCATCAAAAGTTTTGTCCCAGCCTCTTCTCCAAGTATTTTTGCGTTTTCACGTCTTTCCTTTAATACATCACTAGCTTCATATTCAAGTATATTTAAAAGGTCAGCAGAGCCTTTTTTTAGATTTTGTACAAGTACCGTGCTAAACTTCATATACTTTAAAAGTCCCATCCTTCTGCCAAATAATTCATAGGCTTTTCCTTCATTCATGCCATTATCAAGCTGTCTTTCTGTCAACAGCATTTCTTCATACAAATATCGCTTTTTGCTGCCATCTTTTAGCTTCCTTTTATACTCTTGTGTCATTCTGTGCCATGCGCCTTTACAATTAAGTCCTGCACTTATTAACAGCACAAATTTATTGGCAAATTCAGGATAATCAATTCTAAGCTCCTGTTCTCTTTGCTTTATTTTTTCTTGCATTCTGCTATCTAAGACTATTGGTATAAGCGCAATAATAATTATGCCTAATGCAACAATAAGCAAAATATAGTTTTTTTCTGGAATTTGATAAGATATTTTTTTCCCTTCAACTACAGATGGCAACTGTAAAAAATTCTTGCTCTTTGTTGACTCTGACAGCTCTGTATACATATCTTTCCACTTGTCCCATAACAGTTCACTCTCGCTTTTTACAACAGGAACAACTGTAAAATCCAATATCATTTTATCTTCTTTGTCAAAATACGAAAATACTGCTGTTATCTGAACTGCTTTAGGTTCTCTAAGTTCTAAACGGTCAAGAGAGCCATCTTCTGCTACTATATTATCTTCATCACATTTCCAAGATATTGCAATCGCATTGTCTGGCACAGAAGTAATAAGATTTAAACTTTCGCTGACTTCTTTTGCTGACGTATTTTCTCCAAGGTAATTTTCTTTGACATATTTCATAGCTTTATCTAATTTTGCTTTATATTCTGAATCACTATATCTTTTTGCAGGAATACTAACTGATATATCTCTTTCATATTCACCGATGGAGACAGTTAAATCTTCTTCTTTATCTTGCTCTTCTGGCTTATTTCTTTCTATATAGTATTCATTTTTCAGTATAGTATCACTGCCAGACATCACTGTAAAAGTCATAGAAACTACAGATATAATAAATACAACTATAATAGCTGCTGAAAACAGTCTGCAAAAATAAAGTTCTTCTGCATTAGTATCATCAAAACCCGTATAGAGTTTTTTCATATCTTCAATTCTTTTGTTTTGTATCTTAATATGCAATTTATACTTTGCAAAAGTAAATATAACATATGATGCTGGATAGAACTTTTTTAAAAATAGATTTTCCTGTTCTGGAATAAAAGCCATTACACCATTAAAATGTTTATAATGATATAGTACAAAAATTGCCAGCAATATAAACAATATAGCACAACAGATAATTGCAATAATTTTAAACAGTTATATCACCTATCCTTTCGCTCCATTTGTATGCAGCAATATAAATTACAAGCAATACAGTCATAATAGGTCTTGCATTTAAAGTATAAAGACAGTCAAGAAATCCAGGTGAGCTTATCCAAAAATATATAATTATTACAAGTGGTATAAGTGTCATAATTTTCCCTTCCATTCTTTTTCCCGCTATCATTGTTTTTATCTCACGGCTTGTCTCTATCTTACTGCTTATCTTGTCTGCTGTTGACTTTGAAACTTCAATAAGATTGCCGCCTGTACGCTTTGCTGTCTGTAAAACTTCTGCAAAATTGCTGATATCTTCTACTTGACAATACTGTGCAAACTCCATAAGAACTTTTTCAAATGGCTGGTTAAGCATAAGTTTAGAATTAATTGCATCAAGCTCTTTAGCCATTACAGATTTATCTTCATATAAAAGAAACAAACTGTTTTTTGCCTCTATAAAAGCATTCTCAACTGAATATCCAGCATTTAATGAAGATGATAGACAAGTCATAACCTCCCTAAATTCCAAGTTCATCTGCCAACGCCATTCTTCAACATTCTTTTTTTCAGAAAGTTTTATATTGACAATCCCATATAAAATGCCTAGCACAAATGATAAAATAATTGACTTATAGAATAAAAACAACAGTATAAATGCTTCTGTAAATCCAATAGCAAATGATTTTATAAATCCTTTACCTTTAGTAAACTTTTTGTTCAAATTAACTCCTTTTTACAGACAGCCCTGCGTGTGCGAGCTTTTCAGTATTTAAAAGTTTATTGCCTGTAGCACGCAGTTCTCCTATTATTTTTCCATCTTTAGAAATTCCAGTTTCTATAAATTTATATATTGGCTGTACTGTTATATCACCATTTTTAACTCCTGTTACTTCTGCTATTTCTAGTACCTTTCTTGACTTGTCCCTAAGTCTTCCGAGTTGCACAACTATATCAATCGCTGATGCAATTTGATTCCTTACTGCAAGCAGTGGAATATCCATTCCCATAAGCACAAGCGTTTCAAGCCTGTGAAGCATATCTGTAGTGCTGTTTGCGTGACCGGTACTGAGGCTTCCATCATGTCCAGTATTCATGACACTTAAAAGTTCACATGCAGCAGCATCTCTTACTTCTCCCAATATAATTCGATCGGGGACGCATGCGAAGTGCTGACTTTAACAAGTCACGTATAGTAACTGCATTTTTTCCCTCAACATTGGCATTTCTTACTTCAAGTCTTACAAGGTTTGGTATGCTATGTATCTGTAACTCTGCCGAATCTTCAATTGTAATTATTCTTTCATCTTGCGGAATATAGTTAGATAATACATTTAAGAATGTTGTTTTGCCGCTTCCTGTACCTCCACTTATAAATATATTGTACTTTGCTATAACAAGTGTTCTTAAAAAATTGGCAACTTCCTCATTTATAGAGCCAATTTTAAGCAGATTGTCCATAGTCATAGGATTTTTAGGAAACTTTCTTATAGTTACGACAGGACCATTTAATGAAACTGGTGGAAGGACGATATTTACCCTTGAACCGTCAAGAAGTCGTACATCGACAATAGGGTTAGCTTCGTTTACCATTCTATTTACTTTGGAAACAATTTGCTGTACTACATCTTCAAGTTTTTGCAAACTTATAAAATGTTCAGGATATTCTACTATCTTTCCGTCCTTTTCAATAAAGATATGTTCATAACCATTAACCATAATTTCTGTAATATCAGGGTTATCGACAATCTCTTGCAACACATCAAGACCTTTTATAGAATTATATATACTCTTTACAAGATACTGTTTTTCTTCTGCTGTAATATAAACGCTGTGTCCTGCATCAAGCACATTTTCTTCAACTGCGTCATATATTTCTTCATCAGATGTATAATTTTTTAATGTTATACTCTTTATAAGTTGTTCATAAAGTTTTTTTCTAAGCTCATTAAGCTTATCATTTCTAATAAGACACACTCCTCTCTTTCATTAAGACACACTTTGCCTTATCTAGCACTTGTTTCATTCCATTGCGCATAAGAAGTCTGTTTAAAGAATTTTGTTTATTCTTTTGAATCTCGCCAGATGGTTCTGGTAACAGCAGCACATCACAGATATCAAACAATTTCAATGAAGTTTCGTTAATATAGCCTATATCAAAGACAATCTTTTCGTATATTGTTTCCTTACAAAGCACAGAAACTAGATGTTCTATATCATCTTTTGTAATACTGTATAAATCTCTATAATCTTCAACTGGCAGTATATAGCTATATCCATCACTATGATGATTAATTAGAGACTCAAGTTTAAAAGCAAGATTGTTTTTCTTCTGCTTTAGATAAAATATTGCATCTGACATTCCACGTATATAATAGTGCTGCTCATCTTTTGAAACTTTTTCAAATTCTGCAAAACTGTCAAATATCTCCATATTTATATAGAGTACAGTTTGATTGGCTGCCATATCGCTGCACAATTTTCTTGCATAAGTGCTAGCTCCTGCTCCTCCAAATGCAGAAAATACAACTGTAATTTCTGCTTGCTTTTTAACAGGATATCCACAAACTGTACCAGATATTGTGTCATCATCTGCTATCTTTGCAAATATTTCTTTTAATATATCCCCTGCTGGTTGGTACTTAAAAATAATTGGATAGTCTTGTGTGTCTTCGCCATCAGATAATATTATTACTTTCTGTATATTTTTTGTATCTGGTATAGCAGATACCATACTGTTATCAGCAAGTAGTATATCAATTTTACTGTGCTTTATAAATAATTTTAGGTTGTAGGCACTTGTAAAGGTCATATAATCAAGCAGATTTTTGTGGTTATTTATATAGTCTGAAAGTCTGTCTGAATATGTGCCATCTGCTAAAATCGCAAGCAGTAATTTTTTCATTATAAACCTCCTTTCTTTATAGTAGCAATGTAATAAAATATGCTGCTGCCATTACTGGTGCAAGACAGATAGTAAATTCATAGCCATCTTTTTTTGTATCATAATATTTATCATTTTCATTGTTTAATTGAAGAAGATAATAAATAAAAGCTTTTACTCTTGATATTAGCGCCCTTTTTTTTATTAACTTCACTAATGATACAGTTCCTGCAATGAGTAATAACAGAATTGATACCTTTCCAAGGAAAACAAGTCCATAAGCACCTCCTATTACAGACATAAGCTTTATGTCTCCAGCACCTATGCCACCTATTAAAAAAAGAGGTAAGCCAATAATAATCGTGGACACTATACAAAAGACAGCATTTAACGCACCATATAAGCCATTTGAAATAAAATTTAAACATATTCCTGCTATCCATCCAGCCACAATAACAGGATTTTGTATTTTATATTCTTTTAAATCACTTATAGTTGTACATATAAATACATTTAACATTATAAATTCTTTCATAAGCATTGCCTCCTTGTCAAAGTGTGAAGACAATATAACATATAAATTGAATTTTGTCAAACAGATGTATTATTGTATATTTTATATAATTTTATTGTTACATCATTGTTAGAATCCACTGAAAAATATATAAAAAACTTAGCCCACTCATACCTAGAATTGCTGAAATAGAAACACTAATTTCGTTAATATTTACATGAAAATTTCTGCCTGATAAAAAGATAATATAATTGCAAACACTAATAAAAACAATACCTGACAGCACTCTTATAAGCATATTTATAAGAAGTCCTGCCAAATTAAAGTCAAAAACTTTGGCTATAACAAGAAAAATTAAAAAAAATGACGCTATGTAGAATTCAAACATATTAATTTGCCTCCTTTTATCATTCTAATATCTATTTTTGACCTTGACATCATTATATTTCTATTAAGCATGTCTGCAAAAAATTCATACAAGACTGCATATTTCTTCCAATAATGTTCATAATTATATATAAGAATCCTTTTAACCTTTTATATTATTGCTTTATTTGAAAGGAATACTATGAATTTTATTAAAACAAAAAAAGATAGCCTTCCCAAAAAGGAAGATTTCTTAAAGAAAGCATTACTTGATGCGCAGAAAAGGTTTGATGATGCGTATAAAGGATTACAAAATGTTAATGAACCTGACCTTATAGACAGTTATATTTATGAAATAAATGCAGCCACTTTAAAATATAAAGTCCTTTTGCAGGAAGTGAAAATGATGAATGATGATAGCCACTCTGTCCATTAGAAAAGGGACTGCATTTTATGGCAATCCCTTTTTTAGCTACATATAATTTTTTCAAATAACTGGCAGATATTTTACTCAAGCACAAGCCTTACACCACCATATATTCCAGCATTATTACTTAACTCTGCTGCTTTAAAATGCGTATCACATGCTGCATGAAAAGCATATTCAGTATAATGTTTTTGTATGCAGTTAAGTAAAATATCACCTGCTTTTGCCATTCCGCCTCCAATTACAAAAACTTCTGGATTTACTACACATGCAATAGAAGCTAAAGCTTTTCCAAGCATAATACCAACTTCATCCATCGTTTCTAGTGCTGCCTTGTCACCTGCTTTGGCAGCATCAAAAATATCTTTTGCAGTAAAATCCATATTTTTTAAACTGCTCTCTGATTGTTCATGTTCTTTAAAATACCTTTTCATCATAGTGACAGTTCCTGTAGCTGAAGCATATTGTTCAAGACAACCTTTTTTGCCACACCCACAAGTTTCAGTTTCATTATCTTTCATGGGCATATGTCCAATCTCTCCTGCAGCTCCATTAGTACCTGGCAATATATGTTCATCAATAATAATACCGCCGCCTACTCCAGTTCCAAGTGTCACCATAACAAGATTTTTATAACCTCTGCCTCCGCCTTGCCACATCTCGCCAAGTGCAGCTACATTGGCATCATTACCTGCTTTTACTTTAAGATTTGTAAGTCTTTTAAGTTCTTCTTCAACATTAAAAATGCCCCAGCCAAGATTGACACACTTAAAAACAGTGCCGTCTGCTCCTACAGGTCCTGGAACACCCATACCAATACCTTCAACATCTAAACTTGATATAGATTTTTCTTTTAATTTCTTTTCTGTTTCTTCTGCTATATCTGTCAATATATATTTGCCATTTTCCTGTGTCCTTGTAGGTACTTCCCAAGTGTCAAGCAGTGTTCCATTGGTCTCAAAAAATCCCATTTTTATTGTTGTTCCGCCTATGTCTACGCCAAAAGCATATTTTTTCATAATAAATCCTCCATTTTACACAATAGTTATTTTCTGTTCCAGACATTCTTTAGAGTTTCCGCCAATGTAAATAATAAACTTGCCATTTTCCAAATGGTAAACAGCGTCATCATCATAAAATCCCATCTGGTCTTTTGAAAGAATAATAGTTACCTTTCTGCTTTCACCTGCTTTAAGGTACTCTTTAGAAAAGCCTTTCAATTCTTTTACTGGGCGCACGATAGATGCGTTCACGTCATGCATATAAAGCTGCACAACCTCTGCGCCATCTCTATTTCCTGTATTTTTTAACAATACAGATACTTTAAGGCAGTCTTTTTCTTCTTGAATATTCATGTCTGAATACTCAAAACTTGTATAGCTTAAACCATAGCCAAATGGATAAAGTGGTTCTATCGGTGCATCTAAATAGCGTGATGTAAATTTACTTTTACTTCCTGGACGTCCTGTCTTAGGACTGTTATAGTACATTGGGCATTGTCCTGTCATAGCTGGAAAAGTACATGACAGTTTGCCGCTTGGATTGACATCACCAAATAATATATGTGCTACAGCATTGCCCATCTGTACACCAAGGTGCCAACATTCAAGAATAGCTGGCAGATGTTCATTCTCCCATGACAGCGCAAGTGGACGGCCATTCATCAATACAGCAACAACAGGCTTGCCGCTGTCTAAAAGCATTTTTAAAAACTCTTGTTGTTTTCCTGGTAGTGTAATATCAGCTCTTGAAGATGCTTCACCAGACATACTTGCAAATTCACCAACAACTGCAACGATAACATCACCTTCTGAAATTGCTGCTTGTACTTCTATTTCATTTATTTCTCCCTCTGGTCCACAGCATGGATGATATAACACATCTGCTCCTGCATTTTTAAGCCCTTGGTAAATAGTTACACAGTCTTTAGCTCTTCCACTAAGTGCCCATGAACCAAGCACTTCTTCTGGTATATCTGCCAGTGCGCCAACAAGACTGATTTTAGAAGTCTTGTTAAGTGGCAGGACATTGTCATTTTTAAGCAGTACAACTGATTTTTCTGCTACTTCCAGTGCATGTGCAAGATGTTCTTTAGGCAACTTGTCATAGCGATGCATCTCTTCTTCTGTTACATAAGGCTTTTCAAACAGTCCTAAGCGCATCTTAATACTAAGAATCCTGCGTACTGCTTCATTTATATACGCAATGTCAAGTTTTCCAGATTCTACAGCAGGTTTAAGCTCCTTACTGTATATCCAGGTTCCCATGTCCATATCCATACCAGCACTTGCCGCTTTTATGGCAGCGTCCTGTTCGTCTTCAGCAATGCCATGTATAATGCACTCTTTTATGGCATTAGCATCACTTACAACAAAACCATCAAAGCCATAGCTTTCTTTTAAAATGTTTCTAAGAGTATAGCTGTTTACTGTACATGGCACACCGTTTAAGTCATTAAAAGCTGCCATAACTGTAGCTGCTCCCTCTTCAACAGCAGCTTTAAATGGTGGGAGATAAGTATTATGCAGCATTGACTTTGCCATGCTTGTGGTATTATAATCTCTGCCACTTTCACATGCACCATATGCAACATAGTGCTTAAGACATGCTGCCACGTAATTTTCTGGGTTTTCATCATCATTTTGCAAACCACGAACACGTGCCTTTGCAAATACAGATGCCAGATATGGGTCTTCGCCTGGTCCTTCTGAAATCCTGCCCCAGCGTGCATCTCTTGAAATATCTATCATTGGTGCAAAGTGCCATACAATGCCACTTGCCCTTGATTCTTTTGCAGCAATGCGTCCTGTTTTTTCAAAAAGCTCTGGTTCAAATGTTCCTGCTTCTGCAAGTGCGATTGGAAATACCGTGCGGAATCCATGTATAACATCAAAACCAATAATAAGCGGAATACCAAGTCGTGTTTCTTCAACTGCAATTTTTTGCAGTCTGTTTACAATTTCTGGGTCTGATATTAGAACAGAACCCAGACCTCCTGCACGATTAACATCATCATGGAAGTCCTGTTTAGCCCCAGCCATTAGATTATTAAATTCTTCCTTGCTGATACGCCCATCTGTCATCATTTCAATTAATTCTTCAAATGAAACATCAAAACCGCCCACGATAGACGGAGAAATCTGGTTCATCTGTCCAATTTTTTCATCTATGGTCATTTTTTCAAGAAGTTCATCAATTAAAGTTTTTTGCTTGTCTGTTAAAGCTTTCATACTATCCTCCTTTTAGATTTTATCTCTCTGTATAACGAAACCAATCAAATAAAGCCCAGTTGTCAGATTCTTTTTTATTAGAAGTAGCGAACATACCAACCATTGTACCTGTCATAGGCCCTAATTCTTCTGTATTAATGCGTTTTCCATCTACATGGCACAATAATATGTCATTGTAATAAACAGCTAAGTCTTGTCCATATGCTGCAATACGCATAACAACAGTATCAGAGTCATAAGGCTGTTCCATTAATATATGTTCCACTGTATTATCCTTAAATTCTGGCATAAATGGAATACAGTCCATATTGCATTCTGATAGAACTACTCGTATTGTTTTCTCTCTTTTTTCTATGCGCAGCTGGTGGTTGTATTGTTGCAGTACTATAAGTCCCGCTGCCTCTTCATCTTTTGCTTTAAATGTTAAATGACAGCACGCATCAAAATCTGG
Organism: Lachnoclostridium sp. UBA3320; assembly: GCA_002361175.1. Lineage (GTDB taxonomy): Bacteria > Bacillota > Clostridia > Lachnospirales > Lachnospiraceae > Butyribacter. The sequence goes on from DESG01000164.1 coordinate 16,382, forward strand.
CTGGCACTGACGGCGCAGTACACAAGAAACATTATCATCATATTTCTTTTCAGCTGCTGTATCTATAACAATTCTTTTTAATGGGCGTGCCATAGCATGTGGTAGTGCTTTTAACTTTAACATACTATCTTCAAGTTTAAAGAAATCTTGGTATGGTGTACCCCAAAATACCCACTTCATATCCAGCGCATCACTGTCAAAATTATCTATTTCAGGTATTTTTTCTTGTGCTGGTGACTCTGGAAGACAAGGAGCAGGATATTTAAATTCTATTTTTCCTGTTCCTGGTGAAAATATTGGCCAGTCATCTTCCCAATCTACAGGCACCATATATGTTTCCCTGCCCATATTTTTATGAAAACCATCTACAAGACGTGAAGCCAGTAAAACTGCATACCAGTCGCCATTTTGTGTCTGTACAAGGTCTGCATGTCCTGGATTGCCGATTGGATAATTTTTGCCAAGATGACGGTGTGTCATTATAGGGTTATTAGGACACCCTATATATTCTCCTAAAGGTTCTTTACTGCGTCCAATCACAACACTGTGATAATGTTCTGTGCCGCCTTCAGCAGTTATTAAGTAATACCATTCACCAATATGGTACAAATGAGGAGCTTCACTAGAAGGCGCACCTCTTAATGCACTTCTCCAAATAACCTTTTTTTCACTTAAAAGTTTGCCTGATTCTGGGTCAAATTCCGCTCCCCATATGCCTTGTTCTTTACAATCAGCAAAATCAAATAATCCTGTACTTGTCACATAGCATTTACCATTATCATCAAAGAAAATAGATGCATCAATTCCTGGCACATCTGGAAGAGGTATTGGTTTATTCCATGGACCAGCAGGATTTTTGGCTGTCATAATAAAATTGCCGCTGTCTGCAAAATTGCAGCATATCAAGTAAAATGTGCCATTATTGTAACGTAGAGTTGGAGCCATCATTCCGCCTGAAAAAAGATTCGCATCTAAATAAAGCCATTCTTTTTTGTCAAGCACATGTCCAAGCTGTTTCCAATTAACTAAATCTGTGCTGTGGAATATGGGAAGTGCAGGAAATAGTTCAAAACTTGAAGTGACAAGATAATAATCGTTATTAACACGACAGATTGTTGGGTCAGGATAAAATCCTGGTAAGATGGGATTAGTAAAATATTTTTGCATAAGCATCTCCTTTCTGTATATGAGTTAACTACCCACCGCCTAAAGGTAGTGGGTAGTTAATATGTTTTTTTATGTTTTTTGTTTTATTTTTAAAAATTATTAATTAATCCTTTTGGATTCTTACTTTGCCATCTCCATGCATCTTCACACATTTGGTCAATATCTCTTTTAGCTTCCCACCCAAGTTCTTCTTTAGCTTTTTTAGGGTCAGCATAGCACATATCTATATCACCTGGTCTTCTTTCTGTGATATTATAAGGAATTTTTTTACCACATGCTTTTTCAAAATTTTTTATAATTTCTAATACACTATATCCCTTGCCTGTGCCAAGGTTATATGTTACCAGACCAGGATGTGAACTCAATTTTTCAAGTGCTTTTATATGTCCTTCTGCCAAATCCACAACATGTATATAATCTCGTACTCCTGTGCCATCAGGTGTATCATAATCATTGCCGAACACATTTACAGCTTCAAGTTCTCCTGCTGCAACTTTTGCAACATATGGAAGTAAATTGTTAGGGATGCCATTAGGACTTTCTCCAATCTCACCGCTTTTATGCGCTCCTATAGGATTAAAATATCTTAATAGTGCAATATCCCAACTATTGTCAGAGCTGTAAATATCTCTTAGCATATCTTCAATAATAAGTTTGGTTCTGCCATAAGGATTAGACACTGACAGAGGAAAATCTTCTCTTATTGGAACACTCTCAGGTTTTCCGTAAACTGTTGCTGATGAGCTAAATACAAGTGACTTAACATTGTATTTTTCCATAATCTTAAGAAGATTAAGTGTTCCTGTAATATTATTATTAAAATAGACAAGAGGAATTTTACAGGATTCGCCTACTGCTTTTAATCCTGCAAAATGTATTACAGACGAAATATCTTCCTTTGCAAATATATCATCAACTGCCTTTTCATCTAATAAATCTTTTTTATAAAATTTAACACTTTTGCCAGTTATATGTTCTATTCTTTCCAGAGCTTTTTCACTGGAATTAGAAAGATTGTCGATGACAATTACGCCATATCCTGCGTTAAGCAATTCTATAACTGTATGACTTCCAATAAAGCCGCATCCACCTGTAACTAAAATATTTTCGTCCATAATTTCCCCCTGTAAATCTTAAAAATTCACTTTTCCGATTTTGATGTAATCACTAACCCATGTTTTTGTTCTGCTGTCACCAGCTTTGCGAATATAAACATTCTGTCCATTCTTATCATTTCTAATAGTTATTGGAGCTTTTGACAATCTGGCTGTCGGTTTTGTATCAATTTCTGGTTCTTGTGCCGCAATTACAATCTGATAAGAAGCATCAGTTAAATTTGTAATGGAAATACTACTGTTATCTTCGCTTTTCTTTATCTCAAGTATTTTTTCATGAGTAGAATCTGAAACAATAGAATTAATAATATCACCATCTGCATCATTGACTTTTAGTTCACTTGCGTTAGACAGAGGAATACGTGTCCACTTAGATGCAGCTCTAGGTTTCTTGGCAGTAGTGTTTTCCTTAGTGCGTACTTCTAATACACCTTGTGTTGCTATACCAGAAGATGGGAGTAGGTCTGTTATAGATACACTCTTTCTTGCATCATTGCTTTCCCATTCTTTTTCTTCTGGAATTTTTTTAACTCCATTTTCAATCGTAACAACACGATACTCTGCTGAACTTGGAATTGTCAAAGTTCCAGATGTATATTTAGCAGCAACAGAAGGACCATTTGCCTGTTTAGCAATATTGAGCTTTACTTCCTTGCCTGGAAAACTTCCCGCATCATACACTGTTACTTTTTTATCAATATTACTTGCATCGTATGCTTCTTTAAGCTCTGTATCTTCAGTTTCCTTAATTGCAGCCTTTGGCGCACCTGGAGTTCTGATATATAATGTAGCCCCTTGATATTTAAATTCATCAAAAACCTTTGTTGCCACGCCATCGTTCAACTGTTCTTCAGCATCATTTTCATTTGGACTATTCCAGTTGCTGTATGGTGTTCTCCATTCATAATCATTGGCAGCTTTTAAATTGCCTTTTGCACCAACTTTAAATTCCAATTTATGAATCGCAGCATTATATGTTACACTTCCAGCCTTTGGCACAGCAGGTATCTTAACAATAATTGGCACTTCCATGCTGTCTGTCTTGATTGCTATAAAGTTATCTTTTATATTGCTAAGTTTAGACAAATCTACTTCGATTACATCTTGATTGTCAACTTCAAAAATATCCCATGCAGATATTTTAAATGTTGTTTTTCCAGATTTATGACCTTTTGTTGCCATACCAAACATAACTTCTTCTTTATCCAGCTTGCTGACATCAATATACACTTTCTGATTTTCTCCACTGGTTTGTATATCTGCTGGAGAAATAGGCGCATTACCCATAGTAACAGCCGATGCATCAGCACTTCCAGCACTAGCCCATACTGCCAAAGCTATAGCAGTAAACGCTGTTACTTTTAATCCATCGTTTACCTTCATAACAATCCCTCCTCAATATAATCGATACTATAACCCGTTTACGTTATTTCTATGTAATTGTTTATAATAAGGCATTATTGTGTTAATATTGTGGCATTGCAGGAAAAATTTTCAAATTTTAATCGTCAGAGCTGGACACTGCAAAAAAGAACTTGCAAACGAATATAATATGTGTTATATTATAAGCACACAAAAAGAACAACCGCCCACAAGTGGTTGACCTATAAAATGAGATAGCAAAAGCCACCTGTCTACTAGTAAAGTATTAAGGTGGCTTCTATTATGTACGTATGTACGTGAATTAATTACAAAATGTAAACAGGGGGTATAAAAATGGCAAAATATAAGACTTTAAAATTAACAAGTTTTACTATGGCAGCAGTACTTATGTTTTTATCAATAACTTTTGGTATGGCTTATAAACCATCACATACATATGCTGCCCAAAATGATATCGAAGAAAGCGAGAGCGTTGAACTATTCTTAAACTATTCCAACATAAAAGTTATTTATGGTACTAAGCAATATTTATCAGATATAGAAGTGTTTAATGCAAGCGGTGCAGCAATTAATCTTGCTGATGTCGAATGGATGTCAGATGATGAGTCTGTTGCAACAGTAAAGTATGGTACAATTTTTATACAAGGACCTGGAGAAACATTTATCACAGCTTGGCATGATGGCAATACTGCTTCATTATATCTTAAAGTTGTAGAACCTAAAGTATCTATAAATAAATCAGAGCTTAAAGACAGATTAGTAGGCGATAAATGCACAGACTGGTATAATTCTACAGAAGGTATTAAAGTAACTGCCAAATCAAGCAACAAAAAAGTAGTAAAAATCAATGATGATGGCAGTCTAAAGATACTTGCGCTTGGCAAGTCAAAAATTGCAGTAAAAGCAAAAGACGGCAATACTGCAACATACACAATGAATGTCAATAAACGTCATGCTTATGTAACTAATGAAGAAGTATTTGGTCTTGAAGAATACATCAAATGTATTGACAACTATCAAAATGCGATATGGACTGCTTCTGAACCAGGTTACATAGAAAATATACCAGATGGAACTATGAAGCCTTTAAAATCTGGCAAAGTGACACTCAGTACAAATTTAAACGGCGAAACATACAAAGTAGTATTGCGAATTACCAATTATAATATGATGAAAGAACTTGCACTTAGTTCTTTAAAAGATACTTTGCGTTATCCAGCTTCACTTTCTATTAACAGCATTACACACAATGGACGCAAAATAACTATTGATTATAGCTCTATGAATAAATATGGCGGCTATGATAGAAAAAAGTTTATTTTAAAAATAAATATGGCTGGTAAGTACACAAGTAAGACAGTAAGTATATATGACTAATTAAATGCATATATATTTCTATCAGTTGTGTATTTATTGGAGATTATTTATGAAAAATATTGGCAAGAAAATCAAAGCTTTTATTGCATTGTTATGTTTATTATGTTTAGGATTACTTGCTGTTTCTGTATATAGCAGAAAAGATACAGATTTGATAAAATCTCTGCCTGTATTTAAAGAGGCAGATGATGGACGCACTCCAGAAGAAACTCAAAAAGATTTTGAAAGTTTTATTAATTCTGTGTTTATAGAAGAAGTCACAGACGACAGTATTACATTAAATTATTCTGTCAAAAATAAACAAAAGTATGGCCTTTCTGATGTTACTCCATCACTTGGGGAAGTAAGCCTTGATGATATGAAGGACAGTCTTTTTGTATCTGAAAATCGCCTTGCTGCTATGGAAAAGTTTGACTATAAAAAACTTACCCATTCACAGCAGCTTATTTATGATATAATATACAGTATGCTTAAACAAAACCTTCAATCATCTGACTTACTTGAGTATTCAGAATGCCTTGGACCAACAACAGGAATACAAGCACAACTTCCTGTACTTCTTGCAGAATATAACTTTTATGAAAAAAATGATATTGATACATATATTGAACTTTTAAAATTAGTACCCAAATATTTTGACAGCATAATTAAATTTGAAAAGAAAAAATCCTCAGATGGACTGTTTATGAGTGATACAACCGCACAGGCAATTATTGACCAGTGCAATGAATTTGTTGAAAGCAGCGAAGAGAATTACCTTATAACCATTTTTAATAACAAAATCAAAGAATTTGAAGGTTTAAGTGCAGAAGATATAAATGCTTATATAGAAAATAATCAAAAAGCGGTTACAGAATGTGTTATACCTGCATATAAAAACCTTATTACTGCTCTTGTACAATTAAAGGGTACAGGTGACAATGAAAATGGGCTATGTGGATTTGAAAAGGGCAAAGAATACTATGAATATCTTGTAAAAGCACGTACAGGCTCATACAGGAAGATAGCAGATATAGACAGAATGCTTGACAATGCACTTTCGAGCTCACAACAAAAGATGGCAAAACTTCTAACAGACTCACCTGATGTTTACTATAAGGCGCAGGATTTAGAATACCAGTATAAAGACCCAAAGGAAGCTATAGAATATCTTAAAAATGCAATTAAAACAGACTTTCCAGAGCTTGCGGATGATATAATATGTCAAGTAAAATATGTTGATAAATCACTTGAAGAAAACATGAGTCCTGCATTTTATCTTACACCTGCTATTGATGCTTATAAAGATAATGTAGTTTACTTAAATAAAAATGAGAAATATGATTTAAATGAAGCATTTCCTACAATAGCACATGAAAGCTATCCAGGACATTTATACCAAAATTGTTATTTTCAATCACTTAATCCTGAACCAGTCAGAAGTGTTATAAATATTGGTGGTTATTCAGAAGGGTGGGCAACATATGCTGAATTGTACAGTTATAAAATTGCTGGTATAAATAAAGATGTAGCAAACCTTATGATACAAAATACAGTTGCAACATTGTGTGTATATGGCAAAGCTGATATAGGCATCAACTATATGGGCTGGGATTTTAATAAACTCCAAGAATACCTTGCAAATTATGGATTTACAAAAAGTCAAAGCCGTACAGTATTTGATTCAATAATTGCAGAGCCAGTAAGTTATCTGCAATACACACTTGGGTATTTAGAAATAGAAGAATTGATAAAAAAAGCTAAGAATAAACTTGGAGACAATTTTATACTTAAAGATTTTCATGAGTTTTTTTTATCAACTGGAATTGCGCCTTTTTCCATTATAGAAGACCGCCTTGATGAATGGATAAAGGACATTCAAAAAAAGACAAACTTACAGTAAAAACAGGAGTTAATATGTCAAATACAAAAAAGACAGAACGTGTTATTATACTTATTATAATGGCACTGACGATATTTTCTATATCAGTTTGGGCACTTTTACAGTCATTGTCTTATCTAAAAGAAACAGATGTGCCTAAGAATTTAGATACTTTAACATTATCTATTGATATAGATAAACTTGGGACAGATATTTTGTCCAAAGTACAGTTTGAAACTAAGTTAGAACAGATTGACGAAACAGTTGCAAGAAGCCTCTTAGAAGTTTCAGACAATTCCACACTCAAGTTGTATATGGGAGGTGGCAATTACTCTGATCAGTTGATTTTAATTAGCTCTTCTGATAATAAAGAGGCATTATCAGACCAGACAGCACTTGAACAATATCTTAGTGATGCAAAAAAATCATTTGATACATATCTACCAGAACAGGCTAAAAAAATTTCAGACACAGTTCTTATAAAAAGCGGATGTTATACAGTTGCCTGTGTTACTAATGATATAGATAATGCAGAGAAAGTTATTAAAAATTCTTTTAAGAAAAATACTAATTCAGAAATTAAAACTAATACAGAGCCAGATGTTATAAACAGCACGGCTTCTAGTATAGAAGTTTCAAAAAATACTGATAAACAAATGAAATATAAAAAAATATATTCTGATGAGGAGGTTATTTCTTATCCATCAGATGTTATAATAATAGGAGATACAGCATATGAACAGTATGATTATATAGAAAATATCGCTGTAAAGTACACAGATACAATTAACAATATAGCAGATGCACTTAAAGAAAAATCAGATATATATAGTATAATTGTTCCTACAAGTATTGGTATAACGCTGCCTGACAATAAAAAGAATGAAGCAAATTCATCAAACCAAAAAAAAGCACTGGAAAAAATTATATCAAATATATCTAGTGATATAAATGTTGTACCACTTTATAATAAACTTATGCAGCATAGAAAAGAATATATATATTTTAGAACTGACCATCATTGGACTTGTAAAGGTGCTTATTATGCATATAGTGAATTTTGTAAAAGTAAACAAATCACTCCTAATAAAATGAAAGATTATAAAAAAGTTTCATTTGGAAGCTTTATGGGTTCATTTTACAAAGAAACTGAGCAATCTGAATCTTTAAAAAAAGACCAATTTTATGTATATTATCCATTTAGCAATAAAGACTTAACACTTGAATATACAAACAGTGATGGTGTGACAGTAAAAGGCAATGTGATAGAAGATGCATCAAATTATGGAGAAAGCTTGAAATATTCTGCATTTATAGATGGTGATAATCCATTGACTATTATTGAGAATAATGCAATACAAGATAATACATCATGTATCGTCATAAAAGAATCATTTGGCAATTCTTTTATACCATATCTTACAGACCACTACAAGAAAATTTATGTTATTGATTACAGATACTGGAATGGAAATCTTGTTGATTTTATAGATGAAAATCCAGTTGATGATGTGATTATTATAAACAATATTTCAATGACTAGAAATTCTTACCAAGTTGGTAAAATGTCATTATTAGTGGAGGATTCAAATGGTATTTAGCAGCTTGATTTTTTTATGCATATTTATGCCAGTAGTATTTACTGTATATTATATATGTCCAGTTAAGTTAAAGAACCTGTTTTTACTTTCTGCAAGCCTTGTTTTTTATGCATGGGGAGAGCCAGCTTGTATACTAGTAATGCTCTTTTCTATAGTTTTTAATTATATTATGGGCATTTTAGTTTCAAAACTAAAAAAAGCAAAAATTGTATTAGTAGTTTCAATTATTGGAAATCTAAGTATACTTTTCTTTTTTAAATACACAGGTTTTTTTACTGCACTGCCAATAGGAATTTCTTTTTATACATTCCAAACTATGTCTTATGTAATAGATGTATATTGGGGAAGTGTTAAAGTACAAAAAAATATTATAAACTTTGCAATGTATGTATCTATGTTTCCACAGCTTATTGCAGGGCCTATTGTAAGATATGGAAATATTGCAGAACAGATAAATAAAAAAGAGCTGTCAGATAAAAATATTGCTCTTGGATTACAGAAATTTATAATAGGACTTGGTAAAAAAGTTATCTTTGCCAATCAGGCAGGTGCATTGTGGAATGAAATATATAACTCTGCGTCTACTTCCCAAAGCGTATTATTAGCATGGCTTGGTGCTATTTTTTATACATTTCAAATTTATTTTGATTTTTCAGGATATTCTGATATGGCAATAGGTATGGGGCAAATGCTAGGATTTAATTTTCCAGAAAACTTTAACTATCCATATCAATCAGTAAGTATAACTGAATTTTGGAGAAGGTGGCATATTTCACTTAGCACATGGTTTAAAGAATATGTATATATACCTCTAGGCGGCAGCAGGAAAGGGCTTTTAAGACAGATAATCAATCTTTTTATAGTTTGGCTTTTAACTGGTCTATGGCATGGTGCTGCATGGAATTTTATAATCTGGGGTATATATTTTTTTATACTGTTACTACTAGAAAAATGTTTTTTATTAAAAATACTTCAAAAAATTCCTAGACTTTTACAGCATATCTATTCACTTTTTTTTATTGTTATTGGATGGGTAATTTTTGCATGTGAAGATTTTAACAGTCTTTATATTTATATTAAAACTATGGCTGGAATACAGGCTCCACTTGTTAATAATTATTCTATATATATGTTGTATACTAATTTAATTTTATTATTACTGATGGCGATATTTTCTACAAAATTCCCATCACGGTTCTTTTTAAAAAGGACAGGCTTTGTACTTGAATCAGTATTTTCATTTATAATATTAATACTTAGCATATCACTTCTTGTAAGTGGAACTTATAATCCATTTTTATATTTTAAGTTCTAAGTGGTATCAACTGGAGGTAGATACTGTGAAAAAAATATATAAAGCATATATTATTTTGTTATTTATAATATTAGTTATACCTAGTGTATTTGTACTTGTACTGCCACAAAAAGATTACTCAGAAAGTGAAAACAGATACCTTAATCAATTTCCAAAAATTAAGGCAGATAAAGTATTGTCAGGCAAGTTTCAAGAGGATGTTTCTAATGCATTTGACGACCAGTTTTTTATAAGAGACCAGATGATGGAACTGTCTACATCTTTAAAAAAAATGTTTGGATTTAAAGATATAGGAGGTGTATATATAGCTGATGACAATTACTATATTACAAAAGTGACTGATAGTGATATAGAACAGAGCAAATTTGTACAGAATTTAAGATATTTAAGTTATTTTGTTCAAAAACAAAATATTGATACTAATGTATACACAATGCTTGTGCCATCGCCTGGAACAGTACTTAAAGACAAACTTCCTGCTTTTGCACCTTTTTATAATTCAGATTCTATGTATAATACAGCAATTACGCTGCTTTCAGAGCCATGCTTTATAGATATACGTGAAACATTGAAGCAACAGGAAGATAGCGTGTTTTTTAAAACGGATCACCACTGGACATTAAAAGGCGCTTATGCAGCATACTGTGAATATTGTAAAAAAGTAAATTCTAATATAAAGTATAATTCATATAAATCATTTAATCCTATAAAGATGGATGGCGGCTTTTATGGTACACTTTACTCAAAATCACTGGACCCAAAGACTAAACCAGATGATATATATGCAATACATACAGATAAAACAAAAAATGCTAAAGTGATAAGTGATAATGAAAAACCACATATTGGTATATATGATGAAGAAAGTCTTGTTAAAAAAGATAAATATGCATATTTTTTTGGCGGGAATTATGGCAAGACAGATATTGAAACTGGCAGTGATACAAAAGCAAACTTGCTTGTAATAAAAGATTCGTTTGCTAACAGCTTTGTCCCATTTCTACTTGAAGATTATTCGCATATAACAATGATTGATTTAAGATATTATAATAAGCCAATTTCTAAAGTAATCACAGAAACAAAATATAAGCATATACTAATTCTCTATGAAATAAGCAATTTTTCACAGGACAAAAATATATATAAACTTACAAAGTAAATAAAGCAGGTAAAACTATAGAATAGCTTTGCCTGCTTTTTGTCAATCTTTTTATCAGGTTTTTACAGTCTTTTTAAAAGTTCTTCTCTCTGTGCTTCAAAACCAGGCTTTCCAAGAAGTGCAAACATATTCTTTTTATAACTTTCAACACCAGGTTGGTTAAATGGATTAACACCAAGTATATATCCACTGACACCACATGCAAATTCAAAGAAATAGAACAGTTGTCCAAGATAAAACTCATTCTGTTCAGGAATTTTTACTGTAAGGTTTGGCACATTGCCATCAGTATGAGCAAGCTGTGTACCTTTCATTGCACTCTTATTTATAAAGTCAAGAGTCTTTCCTTTAAGGTAATTTAGTCCGTCAAGGTCTACAGGCTCTTCTTCCATAGTAATATCAAATGAAGGTTTTTCAAGCTCCATTACTGTTTCAAACATTATGCGACTTCCATCTTGAATAAACTGTCCCATTGAATGTAAATCTGTTGTAAGGTCAACAGATGCAGGGAATATACCTTTCTGGTCTTTACCCTCGCTCTCACCGTAAAGCTGTTTCCACCATTCTGCTACATAATGCAAAACTGGTTCATAGTTGCAAAGTATTTCTATACCTTTACCTTTGCGCAGAAGAATATTGCGTATTGCTGCGTATTTAAGTGAATCATTATCTTCAAAGTTTTTATTAAGGCATACTTCTCTCATTGAAGCAGCGCCTTCCATAAGCTTTGAAATATCCGCACCACTTGCAGCTATAGGAAGAAGTCCTACTGCTGTGAGAACAGAGAAACGACCTCCAACATCATCAGGAACTACAAATGTTTCATAGCCTTCTTCAGTAGCAAGATTTTTAAGTGCTCCCTTTGCTTTGTCTGTTGTGGCATAAATTCTCTTTGCTGCTTCTTCCTTGCCATACTTCTTTTCAAGCATATTTTTAAAGATGCGGAAAGCTACTGCTGGTTCTGTTGTAGTGCCAGATTTACTAATAACATTTACAGAAAAATCTCTGTCACCTATTACCTCTATAAGCTGTGAAATATATGTTCCGCTTAAATTATTGCCGCAGAAATAAATCTCAGGGGTTTTTCTTATATCTTTGTCTACAATATTATAAAAACTGTGTCTTAAAAACTCAATCGCAGCCCTTGCTCCAAGATAAGAACCTCCAATGCCGATTACAATAAGAACTTCTGAATCAGACTGTATCTTTTCAGCAGCTAATTTAATGCGTTTGAATTCATCAATATCATAAGCTACTGGAAGGTCAATCCATCCAAGAAAGTCATTACCTGCTCCTTCTCTGCTTAAAAGAACTTCTTTTGCATCACTGGCAATTTTTGCCATAGATTTAACCTCATCTTCTGAGATTACATTACTTACTAATGAATAGTCAAATTTTACTTGATTTGCCATATTTTCCTCCATTCCGTTATTTTAACAATATTGTTGTCATGTATTGTAGCATATTTAACAATTAATTGCTATAATATATAATAAATTTCATAAATTTTTTACAAGTTTTCCAGATTGCCAAATTTGGTATACTGCGACAGCCATGCAAGTTTGACTGAGCCTGTAGGACCGCTTCGCTGTTTGGCGATAATTACCTCAGCAACACCTTTTTCTTCGGTATCAGGATTGTAATATTCATCCCTGTATAAAAACATAACCATATCTGCATCTTGCTCAATAGCCCCTGATTCACGTAAATCAGAAAGCAGTGGTCTTTTATCGGGACGCTGTTCTACTGCACGAGAAAGCTGTGACAGTGCAATAACAGGAATATTTAACTCTCTTGCCATTACTTTAAGTGCTCGTGATATATCTGATATCTCCTGCTGCCTGTTGTCTCCTCTTCTTCTTCCAGAGCCAGACATAAGCTGTAGATAATCTATTATAACAAGGTCAAGCCCTTGTTCAATTTTAAGTTTACGACACTTTGAACGCAGCTCTTGAGCAGTAATGCCAGAAGTGTCATCAATCATAAGGTTAGAGTTGCCGATTTTACGTACACTGCCTACAATTCTATCCCAATCCTCATCTTCAAGATTACCTGTTCTTATCTTTTGTGAATCAACGTGTGAATTCATTGAAAGCATACGCTTTATAAGTTGTTCTTTACTCATTTCAAGGCTAAAAATCGCTATAATGCTTTTGCTGTGAAGTGCCATATACTCTGCAATATTTAATACAAATGCAGTTTTTCCCATAGCAGGTCTTGCTGCAATAAGAATTAAGTCCGATTTTTGCAGACCAGCAGTTTTATAATCTAAATCCCTAAATCCTGTTTCAAGTCCTGTGATATGTCCTTTTTGTTTTGCAGCTTTTTCAATACTGTCAAGTGTTCTTAAAACCACATCACGTATAGGCTCAAAACCGCTGCCGCCACGCTTTTGCAAGACATCAAATATACTTTTTTCTGTCTCATCAAGTATTTCACCTAAAGGCTGCTTATCCATATAACAGGTGTTGCTTATCTGTTCTGTGACCTGAATAAGTCTTCTTAGCATTGCCTTGTCATGTACTATTCCTGCATAATGCTTTATATTAGTTGATACTGGTACACTATTTATAAGACTGCCTATAAATTCTACACTTGAAAGCTCTGGTGGAACTTCCTTCTCACGGAGTTTGTCCTGGAGTGTGACAATATCTGCACCAATCCCTGTTTTATACATTTCTGAAAGTGTATCAAATATTATACCATACTGGCCATGGTAAAAATCATTTGCTGTAAGCATCTCTGAAGCTATAAGTATGGCCTCAGAATCCATAATCATAGAGCCTAAAACTGCACGTTCTGCTTCTACATTGTGCGGTGGTATTCTCTTAATCACTTCCTCCTGCATCTTAATTCTCCATATATTGTTTTAAGATTCTTTAACAATAACATCCATTTTCCCCGTAACCTTTGGATGAAGCTTTATTGTAAGAGTGTATGTTCCAGGGGATTTTACTGGAATATCAAGAGACATTTTCTTTTTATCAATGTCATATCCAAGCTGTGATTTTATTGCTGCTGCAATTTCTTTTGTAGATACAGAACCAAAACTTCTTCCACCTGAGCCTGTTTTAATAGAAAGTGTTACAGATTTATCTTTTAATTCATTTGCAATTTCTTTTGCTGCATCAAGTTTTTCCTGTGCAAGTTTTTCTTCATGCTGCTTTTGGAGTTTAAGTTCGTTGAGATTGCGTGCTGTGGCTTCTTTTCCAAGATTTTTCTTAATAATATAATTTCTTGCATATCCATCACTTACTTTGACAATTTCGCCTTTCTTACCAAGTGATTTTACGTCTTCTAGTAATATTACTTCCATAGTTTATATTTCTCCTTCCTCAATCATAGTGTCAATCTGTGCTTTTATAATGTCTTTGGCTTGGTCAATGCTTTTATCTACAAGCTGTGCACCTGCCATATTAATATGTCCTCCACCTCCGATTCTTTCCATCATCACCTGCACGTTTACTTCATCTATAGAACGAGCACTGATATAAATTTTGCCCTTGTATTTTGTAAGTACAAAAGATGCTTTTACGCCATTTATGTCAAGAAGAGAATTGGCAATCTTAGAAGCTACAACAGTTGGTGATTCTATACCTTCTGACTGACTTTCAGCTATTGCATACACATCTTTGTAAAGCTCTGTATTTTGTATTGCGGCAGCTCGTACTTTGTATTCTTCTAAATCTTCACGGAATGCTTTTCTTACTCTTACTGAGTCCGCACCGCTTCTTCTAAGGTATGCCATTGCTTCAAATGTTCTTACACCTGTTCTGGCTGAAAAATAATTAGTATCAATCATTATACCAGCATACATAGCCTCTGCCTCAGCAGGTCTTAGTTTGAGACCATTGCCAATATATTGTGATATTTCAGCTACCATCTCACTTGCAGAAGATGCATAAGGTTCAATATAGAAAAGCACTGCTTTGTCAATAGCATCGCCTGCTTGACGATGGTGGTCTATAACAACAACCGTTTGAGCTAAATTGATAAGTTCTGGACATTCTGTGTGGTTTCCTCTGTTTACATCGACAATAACAAGCAGTGTGCTTTCATCAATAAGATTAATAGCCATTTGGCTGTTTATCATCATATCGTCTTCATATTCTTTTGTATAGAATCTTGCTTCGATTGGCTTTACAGATGAATTCATATCACCAAGTACGATATGCGCTTTTCTGTTAAGTGTATGTGCAATGCGGTAAATGCCGACAGATGCACCAAATGAATCAACATCACCGATTGAATGACCCATTATAATAACACGTTCCTTGCCCTCTATAAGCTCTTTAAGAGCATGTGCTTTTACACGTGCTTTTACACGTGTATTTCTCTCAACTTGAACATTTTTGCCGCCAAAAAACTGTTCTTGGTCACTACCCTTTATAACAGCTTGGTCACCACCACGTCCAAGTGCAAGGTCAATAGCAGCTCTGGCAAGATCATAACGTTCAATAAACGTATCACGTCCAATGCCTAGTCCTATACTGATAGTTGCTACCTGTCCATTGCCAATATTTATATTTCTCACTTCATCTAATATGGAAAATCTGTCAGCTTTTAACTCTGAAAGATACCGCTGCTTAAACACAAAGAAAATTTTATCTTTCTCAATCTTTTTAGATATAGCATCAATCCCTTGTAAGTACTTATTAATTTTTCTGTCTATAAGTGCTGTCATAAGGGATTGGCGTACATCATCTATGCTGTCTATAAGTTCATCGTAATTGTCAATATATAAAAGTCCTGCAACAAGATTTTCTTCCTCTCTTTTTTGCTCAAGCTCCATCATATCTGTTTCATCATGTAAAAATAATGAAATTATACTATTATAGTCAATAAGCTGACTTATTTCATTTTTTATGCCAAATTCGTGTTCGCCAGTATTTTCTGAAATTACAAGGCGCATATCTACTCTGTAATACTTTTCTTTAAATTTAATATGCACTGTTTTAAGGTCATAGTCGCGCGGAAGTCTGTCTTCTGTAATCTCTGGAAAAATATTACTTATATTCCGCCTTGCTGCTTTCTTATTCACTATAACTTTGACAAACTCTTCATTGCCCCACAGAAAATGTCCATTTTCATTTAAAATGGCATAAGGGACTATTAAGTTTTCAAGTATTTCCATTTGAAGCTGTCCATAATTCACTGCAAATTCAATAAGTTCCCGCTGTATACGTCTTCTGCTTGTTGAATAAACTATGATGCTTGCCATGATATATAACAGAAGGAAGAAAAGCCCTATAATACCCGCTTGTCGGTTATATACGAAAAGGCGTATATCCATTACAATAAACAGTATACTAAGCAAAGCAGGCCATCTTAAATATAATTTTAAAGCACCTTTAAGCTTAACCTTATGTTTCATAAATTCTCCCTTTTCTACACTGTTTTGTGTTATAATAAGCCTGTGGTCAGACAGTGCATGAGCACAAGTTTGGTGTAAATTATATCATTATTATATTCCATAGTCAAACTATGGTTAATATTTTCACATTTCCCAGCGTCCTGTTGCACCGCAAGGAAGCACAAGCCCATTAGATGTAACATAAAGCCCTATTTCCTGTGCATTAGTCTTACCTCCAAATTTTTTTGTTACCTCTAAATTCAACATATATGACAAAACGGCTGGCGCAAGTCCTGTTGTATAGGAATTGATAAGAAAAAATAAAGGAGTATCTGACAATAACTTAGTGCAAAGCTTTATAAAAGGATGTATTTTCTCTTCTATCTTCCAAATTTCGCCTTTTGGTCCACGCCCATAAGATGGCGGGTCCATAATAATTGCATCGTATTTATTGCCACGCCGTATTTCACGTTCTACAAATTTTACACAGTCGTCTACAAGAAAGCGCACGGGCGCATTGCCAAGACCTGATAAAGCAAGGTTTTCCTTTGCCCATGCCACCATTCCTTTTGATGCATCTACATGTGTAACCTTTGCTCCTGCCGCCGCTGCTGCAAGAGTAGCGCCACCAGTATATGCAAATAAATTCAGCACTTTTATTTGCCTTGAAACATTCTTTATTTTATTGCTTGTCCATTCCCAGTTAACTGCCTGTTCTGGAAACAGACCTGTATGCTTAAACTGGAATGGCTTTAGGTTAAAGCAAAGTTTCTTATAGTTTATCTGCCACATATCAGGCATATTAAAAAATTCCCAGCTTCCGCCACCTTTACTGCTGCGATGATAGTGACCATTGCACTTTTTCCAGCCTTCTGCCCTCTTCTCTGTCTGCCATATAACTTGAGGGTCAGGACGGATAAGTATGTAATTACCCCATCTTTCAAGCTTTTCACCACATGATGCATCTATAACTTCATAATCTTTCCAGTTGTCTGCAATCCACATTAAAGACCTCATTTCTGCGCTGCTTTTATTAAGAAATAGCAGCACTTTACTTATATTTAAGGATATTTTTCATCCTCTTTTTATAGTGTACTTTATCATTGATAATTAGTCAATCTAGCTATATAATATATTCGCTTGGTTTTTTCAGATTTGGAGAGGAGATTTTTATATGTACACATTTGATAGTCGTATAAGATATAGTGAAACTGATGAAACAGGATGCTTAACCTTAGACGCAATTATAAATTATTTACAGGACTGCACCAATTTTGAATCAGAAGATTTAGGTGTGGGGATTGAATATTTAAGTAAAAATAAAATTATGTGGATGCTTAGTTCATGGCAAATAGTTATTAAATCTTATCCGTCATTTGCCGAAAAGGTAACAATAGGTACTCAGTCATATGGATATGACAAGATAATAGGATACAGAAATTTTCTTATAACAGGTGAAGATGGAAAGACTATTGTAATTGCCAATTCTAACTGGGTTCTTATGGATATGGAAAAGGGTACACCACGTATAATAACACCAGAGATTGGTGATGTGTATGGCAAATATGAACCACTTGAGATGGACTATGCTCCAAGAAAAATAAAAATGCCTGATAATGGAAAAGAGTGTGAAGAATTTATTGTAAAAGAATACCATCTGGACACAAATCACCATGTCAACAATGGGCAGTATATAAGAATGGCGATGTTTGCACTTGGAATAAATAACAAAGTAAAGGAGCTTCGTGTTGAATACAAAAAACAGGCACTTTTAGGAGACAAAATTATTCCTGTAGTCTATAAAGATAGCAATAATGCATATGTATCGTTAAACAATGAAAAAGGAAAAGTCTATGCGTTAGTAAAATTTATTTTTTAAAGTGAGGGCTTTTATGACTAGTAATATAAATAAAGTGAAGTATACAAAAGATTTAAAAAAAGGACTGCATGATGGAATACCTATTGCACTTGGATATATTTCAGTAAGTTTTACATTTGGATTGATGGGTACATCTTCTGGAATGTTGTGGTGGCAGACACTACTTATCTCTATGACTAATCTTACATCAGCAGGACAGTTTGCAGGTCTTGAAATAATGGTTACTGCTGGCAGTCTTATTGAAATGGCACTTACACAGCTGATTATAAATATACGCTATGCACTTATGTCAATCTCATTGTCACAAAAAACTGACACTACATTTAATTTGCCAACAAGACTTGCCATCGGATTTGGTGTGACAGATGAAATATTTGCAGTAGCTGTAAGCAGAAATAAAACTGTAAGCAGATATTACATGGCAGGACTTCTTATAATGCCATATCTTGGATGGGCACTTGGCACAGCAGCAGGTGCAGTTTTAGGTGCAGTTATCCCAGACTATATTAGTAATGCATTAGGAATAGCCATATATGGAATGTTTATGGCAATTATAATCCCACAAGCACGAGATAACAGCAAATATCTTATAATTATAATAATTGCTGCAATTTTAAGCTGTTGTTTTAAATGGATTGCTGTATTGCAAAATGTATCATCAGGCTTTGTAATTATAATATGCGCTGTTTTAGCATCTGTTATAGGTGCAGTATTATATCCTGTTGAAGATGAGGTAGAAGATTAATGACAATAGAAAAATATTTTATATATCTTGCAGTAATGGCAGGCGTTACATATCTTATAAGAGCACTTCCACTTGCTATTTGTAGAAGCAAAGTAAAAAATAAATTTGTTAAATCATTTCTTGCATATATACCATATGCAGTTTTATCTGCTATGACGTTTCCTGCTGTTATATACTCAACAGGAAGACTTGTTTCAGGAATAGTTGGAACAGTTGTAGGCATTTTTCTTTCATATAAGAGAAAAAGCTTGCTTACAGTTGCAGTTGCAGCATGTGTAGCTGCTTTTATAGCAGGATTATTATAAGCATTTTAATACAAGAAAGGAAATATTTATGCAGCGTATAAAACCAATACCTATAGGAATAGAATTTTACAAACAGATGATAGACAATGAATATTATTATGTAGATAAAACTTTGCTAATAAAAGATATATTGGAACAAGGAAGTGCAGTCACATTATTTACACGTCCAAGGCGTTTTGGAAAAACTTTAACACAAAGTATGTTAAAGACTTTTTTTGAAAAAGAAATTTTGCCAGATGGCACAGTGATGGATAATTCTATATATTTTCAGGGTAAAAAAATTATGGAAGCAGGAGAGGAATATACAAAGCATATGGGACAGTACCCTGTAATATTTTTATCCTTAAAAGCAGCTAAGCAGCCAACATATGAAGTGGCATACCAAAACCTTATTAATGATATAAGAAAGGAATATATAAGGCATAGGTATGTTCTAAAAGGAGAAAGCCTGCTGCCAATACAGAAAAATTATTATAATTCTGTTATTGAAGATAAAGCCAAACCATCATTATATGCAACAGCAATACAATTTTTATCGGAGTGCCTTGAATCATACCATAAACAGAAAGTAATTATACTTCTTGACGAATATGATGTACCACTTGAAAACGCTTATTTTAGTGGGTTTTATGATGAAATGGTTTCTTTTATTCGTTCGTTTTTTGAGTCTGCATTAAAAACGAATGAAAGCCTTAAACTTGCTGTTGTAACAGGCTGTTTGCGTATAAGTCGTGAAAGTATATTTACAGGGCTTAATAACCTTGATGTTGTATCTGTACTTAATGAAGATTATGCGGAATACTTTGGCTTTACACAGAATGAAGTCAACAGTTTATTAGAAACTTATGGGATAATAGATAAAAGAGATGAAGTAAAAGCTTGGTATGATGGTTATCTTTTTGGTAAAACAGAGGTATATAACCCTTGGAGTCTAATAAATTATGTAAAGGATATAACCCATGAGAATACAGAATTTCCAAAGCCTTACTGGTCTAATACATCATCGAACAGTATAGTGCGAGAATTAATTAACACCGCAGATAATGTTACAAAGCAAGAGATTGAAAAACTAATTTCAGGTGGTACAATAGAAAAACCTATACATGAAGATATCACTTATGCAGATATATATAAATCACAGGATAATTTATGGAATTTTTTGTTCTTTACAGGCTATCTTAAAGCTGTGGATAAAAGTTTTGCACAACGCAAGATATATTTGTCAATGACAATACCAAATGAAGAAATTTTATATATATATGAAAATATTATACAAGAATGGTTTGATAATAAGATAAAAACTGTAGATTTTTCAGAACTATATAGAGCCGTAATAAATGGAAATATAAAAGTTTTTGAAGATTGTTTAAAAGAACAGCTTTATGAAAGCATTAGCTTTATGGACAGTGCAGAAAATTTCTATCATGGCTTTCTTCTAGGACTTTTAGGGGGATTGCAAAGGTATGAGAAACTTTCAAACCGTGAAAGCGGAGAAGGCAGATATGATATTGTATTAAAGCCATATGATGAGAAACAGCCTGCTATCATTCTTGAACTAAAACGTGTACAAAAGTTTACAGAAATGGAAGATATGTGTTATAAAGCATTACAACAGATAAATGATAAACGTTATGACAAGAGTCTTTTGGACGAAGGTTATACAATTATTAAAAAATATGGCATATGTTTCTGTAAGAAAAGCTGTATAGTAAAAATACAAGAATAAGTACATCTAATATTTGTAAGTGGTAGGGCTTAATTAATAATTGACAATATTTTTAGTATATCGTATTATTTAATCAGATGAAAAATTTAAAATATTATGTATTATGCGAAAGGACAATAAGAAAGAACAATGGGCGGATTTTTTGGTGTTGTATCAAAGAAGGATTGTGTGTTTGATTTATTTTTTGGAATTGATTATCATTCACATCTAGGGACAAGACGTGGTGGCATGACAGTATATGGTGATAATGGCTTTAATCGCTCCATTCACAATATACAAAATGCGCCATTTCGTACAAAATTTGATAAAGATATTCAAGAAATGTCAGGAAAAATGGGAATTGGGTGTATTTCTGACTATGAGCCGCAGCCGCTTTTGGTGCGTTCTCATCATGGAACTTATGCATTGACCACAGTTAGCAAAATTAACAATATGGATGAAATTATAAAAAAGTTGTTTGAAAATGGACATGCACATTTTCTTGAAATGAGTGGGGGCGATATTAATGCTACAGAGCTGATTGCTGCATTAATTAACCAAAAAGAAAATCTGATTGATGGAATTAAGTATGTGCTAGAAGAAATTGATGGCTCTGTATCTATTCTTTTAATGAATAAAAATGGAATTTATGCAGCAAGAGATAAATATGGGCGTACCCCTGTAGTTGTGGGTAAGAAAGAAGATGCTTTCTGTGTGTCTTTTGAAAACTTTGCATATAAAAATCTTGGTTATACAGATTACAAAGAATTAGGACCAGGAGAAATTGTGCTTATTACAGAGAAAGACTGTATTACGCTTGCACAGCCAGGTGAGGAAATGAAAATATGTACCTTTTTATGGGTGTATTATGGATATCCCTCAAGCTATTATGAGGGTATGAATGTAGAAAATATGCGCTATAATTGTGGACGAAAAATGGCCAAGCGAGATAATGTAAAGCCTGATATTGTAGCCGGAGTTCCAGATTCTGGTACAGCACATGCAATTGGATATGCCAATGAGTCAGGGATTCCATTTTCTCGCCCGTTTATTAAATATACACCAACATGGCCACGTTCCTTTATGCCAACAATACAGAGTCAGCGCAATTTAATTGCCAAAATGAAACTTCTTGCTATAAAAGATTTAATTTATGGCAAAAGCCTTCTTTTAATTGATGACTCAATTGTAAGAGGAACACAACTTCGTGAAACTACAGAATTTTTATACCAAAGTGGTGCAAAAGAAGTACATATCCGTCCTGCCTGCCCACCACTTTTATATGGTTGTAAATATTTAAACTTTTCACGTTCTTCTTCAGAGATGGAATTAATTACAAGACGTGTAATAAACAAACTTGAAGATGGAAATGTTACAGATGAAGTATTAGAAGAATATTCAGACCCAGAATCACCAAAGTATGAACGCATGGTTGAAGAAATACGAAAAGAGTTAAATTTTACATCTCTTTATTATAACCGTCTGGATGATATGTTGGATTCTATTGAAATTGACAAGTGCAAACTCTGTACTTACTGTTGGAATGGAAAAGAATAGTGAACTAATTAAATAAACTCCATATAATTGCCGATAAATAAAGTAATTACACCTATTTTATTCTACGTTTTTGTTTTACGGTAATTTTTGACAGATTGTGTTATTATATTGAAGCAGCCATTCTCATAGTAATACATAATGTACTATGGGTATGGTTGTAATGTATAAGGAAATGGAGTTGCTTATGAGAGGATATATAGCCACGGATGGTAATTTTGCAAATCAGGCAGGACGCACATTTTCTGCCAGAAACAAAGAACGGACTGCTGCTGCAAGAAGTGGCACAGCATATAAACCTGCCAGCGCTTCTTCTACTAATAATACTAATGCATACTCATTGCCAGAAGGATTTGATAGGCTTTCTTCTATTGTCAGCCAAGATGATGTAGAAAACTGGATGACATCCAATGAGCAACAGTATGATAGTGGGCAGGCAAGTAATGCACCAGCACGCAGAAGTAGTTATTATGCTGCTCAGACCGCTTATGGACAACAGACATCATATAGTAAACAGATGCAGACTGCACAACAACAAGCACAGGGACAGCAGACTACATCATCTGTATCAGATGCTGCTGGTACAAAAGAACAAACAGCTATTTTAAATGACGGCACGCTGACTGATGAAGAAATTGCTCTGCTTGAAGAAGAAGAAAAGAAAGGCAGCAGGTCATATGGATTTAATGAAAGTGATATTGACCATATGAACAGCCTTTTAGAAAGCATGAAAAGGGCAAGGGAGCGCAATAAGGCAAATAATGAGAAGAAAACTAAAGCAAAAAAAGTTTTAAGATACCAGTTTAAAAGAATTTCAGGAACTATTTCTAAAGCAAAGAGCGTTAAACAGGCAGGAGATGCAGTATTTACAGCTAAAAATTCATTAATAAGCATAAGAAGAAAAGGCGCTAGCGGAAAATATGACCCAAATGAAATAGCAATGGCAGAAACTCATGCAAGAAAGATGGTACGTATAGCTAAAGTAAAGTTAGCACATATGAAACAGGAAGAGGCTTCTGAAGATTATGGCAGTAAAGATGAAGTATCTGTTGAATTTAGGAAACTAATTAAAAAGTCACACCGCAAAGAAGAAGATATGGAGCTTTTAAAAGCTGATATGGATTATCTAAAAGCGCAGATAAAATATATAAAGAGTGGCGGAAGTACTATTTCTGGCACTGTATCTAGTGCAGCAGCAGCTATGAACACAGCTGTTGAAGCAGCATATATAATGAAAAAAGAAGCATTAAAAGAAAATTTACAAGAGTTTTTAGAGAACAGTGAATTTGATGGCACAGCATATGAAATGACAACAGGAATTGCGGATGCTGTTTCTAATGCTCCAGTATCTGCTGGCGGTACAATAGCAGCTTCTTCTGTTGCGGCAGCTGCACCTATACCTAGTGGCGGATTTACTACAATGATGTAACAATTTAAAAAATTATTAATTATTAAAGGTTTTCCATTAAAGCATACAAAGCTTGTGGAAAACCTTATTTTTATTCAGTATATAAGTTTTAATTATGCGTAAACTACAATATATACTCACACTTGGAGGGTAATATAATGTGCGATAAATTAAAAAAATTCTTGCAAAAAATTCTTTTTATACTACTTTTGATAGTGTCAACAACTATAACTGGCTGTGGAAATAATGTCAGCGAAGAAAATGAGATACACATAGGATATTTTAATAATATAACTCATGCACAGGCATTAATGCTAAAGGCAGAGGGTACTTTAGAAAACTGCTTTGGCGACAATAAAACTGTTAAATGGACTGCATTTAACGCTGGTCCTGCAGAAGTGGAGGCATTATTTTCAGGTGATATTGATATAGGATATATAGGTCCTGTTCCTGCAATAAGTGCCAATGTTAAATCTAGTGGTGATGTGGTAATTATATCCAGTGCAGCTAAAGGCGGTGCAGTCCTTGTTAAAAGAAAAGGCTCAGATATAAAAACTATTGCTGATTTAGATGGAAAAGTTGTTGCTGTTCCGCAGATGGGCAATACACAGCACTTATCTCTTTTAAAGCTACTTGATGACAATAATCTTAAACCTACGACAAATGGCGGCACAGTGACAATAAGCGCTGTATCTAATGCTGATGTGGCAAATACTATGAAACGTGGTGATATTGATGCAGCATATGTGCCTGAGCCATGGGGTGCTACACTTCTTGAAGAAGATGCAGAGCTTATGCTTGATTACAATGAGATATATTATAATGGTGAATATGATGTTGCACTTGTTGTCGCAAGGAAAGAATTTATAGAAAAAAACCCTGAAATAATTGAAGAATTTCTCAAACAACATAAAGAAGCTACCGAGAAGATAAATAATGACAGAGATAATTCTCTGAAAATAATTAATAACGAATTAAAAGAAGCTACTGGCAAAGCTCTTGATAATGACATTATAAGCAAAGCCTTTGAGCGTATTGGCATAAGTACTAAAATTAATGAAGAATCTATATTGGACTTTGCTAATATAAGTAAAAAAGAGGGGTTTATTTCTGAACTGCCGAAAGGAGACTTGATATGGCACTAATTATTAAAGGGCTAAATAAACATTTTTCAAACAGTGAAAAGGCGACTCTTAATAATATAAATTTAGAAATTAAAGATGGTGAATTTGTCTGTATAACAGGTGCTTCTGGATGTGGCAAAAGCACACTTTTAAATCTTGTTGCAGGTCTTGAAAAACCTACAGGCGGTGCTATATTTCTTGATGGCAATGAAGTAAAAGGCCCAGGTGCAGACAGGACAGTTATGTTTCAAGAACATGGACTTTTCCCATGGCTAAGTGTTATAGAAAATGTGAAGTTTGGAATGAAACTTAAAGGTTTGCCAAAAGATGTGCAAGAAAAAAAAGCGATGTATTATCTTAAAATGGTAAATCTTGAAAATTACAAAGATTATCCTATACACCAAATTTCTGGCGGTATGCGACAAAGGACAGCACTTGCAAGAGCTCTTACTATGGATTCTAAAGTGCTTCTTATGGACGAACCTTTCTCAGCCCTTGATAAACAGACTTCCAATATGTTAAGAGAAGAATTACAAAAAATATGGCTGGAAACAAAAAGAACTATATTATTTATAACACATAGTGTTGAGGAAGCTGTATATCTTGGAGATAGAGTTGTTGTACTTTCCCAAACTGGTCACATACTAAGTATAATAAAGATTGATATAGAAAGACCACGACACGTCTATGCGCCAAAATTTGTTGAATTAAGACACCAGATTCTTGAAGAAGTCAGAGGGGAGGCTGTATAATATGGCTATAACATTATTTCTTGTACTTCTTGTCTTTTTATGGCAGACTCTTTACTGGACTGGCGTTAGTGCACTTGGCTGGTGGAAACCGTATGCAGTTCCTTCACCTGTGGGAGTAACTCAAAGTTTTATAAATCTTTGTAAAAACAATGCTCTTGCAGAAGCCACTATCAATTCACTTGTGCGTGGAATTACAGGTTATCTTATAGCTGTTATAATAGGGATTGTTATTGGTCTTTTAATTAACCATTTTACTTATCTGCAAAAAACTCTTAAACCTATTGTACTAGGTATACAGACACTTCCAAGCGTATGTTGGGTGCCATTTTCAATATTGTGGTTCGGACTTTCAACTAATGCAATACTTTTTGTTGTAATTATGGGCTCAGCTTTCAGCATTGCAATTTCAGTTGACAATGCTATTAAAAATATACAGCCTATTTACAAAAAAGCTGCACTTACAATGGGAGCTAACAAAAGGCAGATGTATATAAACGTAATATTTCCTGCAAGTCTTCCTGAATTTGTATCAGGACTAAAACAGGGCTGGTCATTTGCATGGAGAGCGTTAATGGCAGGGGAAGTTATGACAACATCTAAAGGGCTTGGACAGACACTTATTATGGGACGTGACCTTGCGGATATCAATCAAGTAATGCTTGTAATGGTGGTTATTGTAATAGTTGGAATTATAATTGATAAATATATATTCTCTATAATTGAAAAGAGAATATTAAGCAAAAGAGGGCTTGTGTAAAATATTGCATATTTTTGGAAAATATATTAATATAGATGTACCTTAATTATGTTAATTAAAGTACATCTATATTTTTATGAAAAGGAGGTTTTATATGAAAAAAATTATGGCGATACTACTTACCGTTTGCCTGCTTCTTCAATTATCCACTGGTTTTGCCATGCCAGTTGACAGCACGAAAACAACTGCATCAACTGTAAAAGCTGCTGAGGTAATATCTGAAGACAGTTCTGTGGAGATAGAAGTACGTTCTTCTCTCTTTTCTCCATGTAAGGGAATAGTATCTGTAGAAATTAATAATGGCACTAAAAAACAAACAAAAGAACTTGAATTTTTAAATAACGTTTCTGGTATAGCCCGATTTGACAATTTAAAATCTGGTGAATATACCATTACTGTTCTTGCTGACAGATTTGAAAAATATGAGCAAACCATAACGGTAAAGGCTGGCTGGTTACATAGACTTTTAATTTGCTCATCAAAAATTGACAATACCGTATCTAATGCCACCCTTGGTTGGATTAAGGCAGGTGATGTAAACAATGATAAATTAATTAATGAAAAAGATACTAATCAAGTTTTATCTGATATCCATCACAATGTTGAAAATACTAATTCTGATATTAATAATGATGGTAAAACAGATATTGCAGATTTACAGTATCTTGTGCAATTAGAATCTGGCACACAGAAATCTGTTGTAGAAAGACTAAGAATTGTAAAAAACATTAACAGGCTTTATGGCACTGAATGTATATCAGGTGATATTAACAGCCTTATAAAAAACCAGCCTGTTACTTTAAGACCACCTAATCCTAATGACGAAATTTCTGATGACAATCCAATAGGACTAGAATTTATACTAGCAGATGAAAATAGTACAAATTCTACGATTGATGGCATCACACTTCTTGCTCCTTCAGATGATGGCAGCTCAAGCAATATAACAAACGGAGTTGTAGAAGTTGAGCAAGCTGATGGAAAAAAATTTGAAATTTCTTTAAATCAAACAAATACTGCTAATTTAAGACAAAGTAAAAAATCTTTAAAAACTGCACCAATAGCTAAAGCTACTGTAAATACTGAATCAGATTGTTCTCTTGTCCTTGATTTTAACGGACAGATTGCAGTAAAAAGAGTAACTATTAAAATTACTGGAACTAAGAAAGAACAAAAACTATTAGAGATTTCAAAGGTAGAATTTGTCAACAATATGGAGGAGCGAATACCTGCGCCAACACTTGATATTCCAGCACTTTCAGCTCCTAAACCAGTAAATAAGCAGCTTGATGTATCATGGAGTGCACAGAATAATGTAACAGGATATGAACTTAGTGTAAGCGGACCTGTTAAAGGCAGTCAAGAACCTGTTTCTGAGATTATTAACGTATCAAGTAATAATTACTCCATTAAAATGATTAAGAACGCATCTCTTATAAACTTTAAAGAATATAAAATCAAAGTACGTTCTGTAAACGGTGACTGGCACAGTCCATGGTCTGCCGAGGTAATCGGAATACCTGCACCGCAGGAAAAACCTGCACCACCAGATAATGTATCAGTTATAGGCGGCTATGAATCTATACGTGTTTCATGGAAAGATATGGATGATTCTAATTGCTACATGGTTTACTACAAAAAATCGAATGAGCCTGATAGCAGCTATCGTCCAGTTGTAGAAGGTTTTACACCTACTAATAAAACTGATAACTGTATAACTACCAATAATTATACAATCGAAAATCTTGAAGCTGAAACAGAATATATTGTCTATGTTATTGGATGGAATGAACTTGGCTGGAGTAATCCGTCTTTAGAATCTCTTGGAATGACAAAAAGTTCTAATCCTCCAGAACTTCCAAATTATAAACTGATAAATACTTCTAATGGTGAGGGCAAAGTATCAGCGCATATCGAGTCAGCAACTATTGGAGGTGCTAATGGAGCAAAGATGTTTGGAAGTTCTCTTGACACAGAAGCAAAAAGTGGTCTTGGATTAGTGGATAATGATTATAGTTCTTACTGGAGCATTTTTGAATGGGACGATGGTGTTTCATATCCTGGCAATAACAAGGGAATGTTTATTACGCTTGATAATGACTATGATATGAATTACATAACTTTCGCAGCATTTAAAGAAGTAGTATCACTTAATCAAGTAAGAATTGAATACTGGAATACAGCAACTGGCAGTGATATTAATTCACGTAAGGTAGTTGGTGCAAGCTTAGTAAAAAGACAAGATAAACATAAAAATCCATATTACATTATAAAATTTAATGAAAAAGTCACTGCTAATAAAGTACATATCAGTCTTAGCACAGGTTATACACGTGCAGAAATGAAAGTAGGAGAAATCCGCTTTTACGATTATGATAAAATTGAAGATGATATTATGGCACTATATGCAGATGATATGCATACTACATTAAAGAGTGATGTAACTGCTGAGACAATCTCTTTATTAGAGCAAAGGCTTGAAACACCTGACGCAGCAAGTGGTGAAAAACATCCTTTTTATGAGGAATTAAAATTAGAAATTGACAATATTAAAAATATTTTCAATGACAACCCATCACCTTCTTATGAAGTAATTAATCAAATTACTTCAAAGAAAGACAGTCATCTTGGATTTGGCGGATTAAATTCATGGCAGCCGCTTGGCAAAACTGTATATGCAGGAGAAAAACTAGTTGTATATGTTGGTCACAATCAAAAGAAGACTAATCAGTCAACAGACCTTACGTTGGTAATGACACAATATCACTCAGAATCAAATAAACTTTCAAAGACATCTGCTGCACTTAAAACAGGAAGAAATATAATTACAGTACCACAGATTGCAGATAAAAACTTTGAACGTGGAGGACAGATTTATATTGCATACTCTGGCAATAATAGCTCTGATAGATATGCTGTTCGTATCCTTGGCGGCAGTGATATTCCAGTATTAAATTTATATGGAAAAACTGACACAGAAAGAAAAAGTGCTATAGAAATTTATATTGGAAGACTGGAAGAACATCTAAAAAATATTCAGAAAGAGCATGAAAAACACAAAAATGTTGATAAAGCTTTAGATTATAAATATGATGAAAAGAACTGTATCTTAAATGCAACTGATATTATGATGGAGTCAATGATGTATTCTCTGCCAGCAACACAAGTATTAAATCCACTATTAAACAAAGCAGATAAAGTTAATGCTCTTAATACTTCGCTAAAAGCAATGGAAGATGCAATGACTCTGTTCTATCATCACAAAGGACTTAGCAATGATGCAGAGGCAGTAGAGAAAGGAAACAATGCTCTTCCATCACAGCACTTAAATATCAGGTATATGAGGATGTTTGCTGGTGCATTTATGTATGCCTCTGGAAACCATATTGGCATTGAATATGGTTCATCAAATATAGCCAGTGGTGCAACTAGTATAAACAGCCTTGGATGGGGTATTGCACATGAAATTGGTCATGATATTAATCAGGGTAGTTATGCTGTTGCAGAAGTTACGAATAATTACTTTTCTCAGCTTCTGACAGGTAGAGAGCGTTACACATGGGAAAATGTATATAAGAAAGTCACCTCTGGAACGATAGGTCGTGCTTCTAATGTATTTACACAGCTTGCATTATACTGGCAGCTTCATCTTGCATTTGATAATGAAAAAAATGACCATCGTATATATGACAATTACAAAGACCAATTTAACAATTTGTTCTTTGCACGTGTAGATACTTATTCAAGGAATCCTGCAAAAGCACCTCAAGAAGGACTTTTATTAAACGGTGGTACTGACCAGAATATTATGCGTCTTTCATGTGCTGCTGCTAACAAAAATATTCTTCCATTCTTTGAACGTTGGGGTATGATACCTGACAAAGCTACTGCTGAATATGCTAAAAAATATGGAGAAGCAGAAACAAAAGCACTTTATTATGTAAATCCTAGTGCAAGGGATTATCGTATAGCTAATCCTAGTGAGAAAAGTACAATTCTTAACAAAGAAAATATTGTAATAGCAAAGACAGATGCAAGCTCAAACCAAGTAAAAGTTCATATTACTGCTAATGCAAGTGTTGATAAAAACTTAATTCTGGGATATGAGATTATTCGCAGTATGACAAGTAATGGCAAAAAAGAATCACAGGTAGTTGGATTCCAACCTATAGCTACTGATAGTGATATTACTACTTTTACAGATACTATCTCTACTATAAATAACAGGGTAATGTCTTATACAGTTAAAGCAGTTGATAAATATCTTAATTACTCTAAAGAAGTAGATGCTGGTGCAGTTAAAATTCAGACAGATGGAGTTATTGATAAATCTTTGTGGACAGTAGAAACGACTACAACATCAACTGAAGATACGCAAATTAAAACTAATGATGATGACCCTGACAATGGTTATGATACAGACAATGCTACAGCAAAGAAAGTACATACTATTGATAGAATTATTGATAATAACAAAACTACTGTATATAATGGGAGAGCTTCAAGCACTGGTGCAGAAATTACCATTGATATGCATAAGACACAGGCAGTTACAGCACTTAAATACAATGGAGCAGCACTTTCTTCTGTAAACATTCAAGTAAGTGAAGATGGTACAAAGTGGACTACTGTAAAAGAAAAAGTTAATCTTGAAGGTACAGACGAAAGCAAAAACACTATATGGTTTAACTCTGTTCAAGAAACCGCAAGAGATAATTGGATTGGTACTTATGATGCCAGATATATTAAGTTAACTACATCTCAGACTGGCAATATCTCAATTAATGAAATTGATATATGTGGTCCATCTGGAGATAATCTGGAATTTATAACGACAGACGGTACTAAGCCAGCTATTGGCAAACTAAGTGAAAATTATAAATATGGTGATAAAGAAGAAGATGTTATTCCTGCTGGTTCATTAATCTTTACAGGAACATATAAAGGCAACCCTGCTTACAATATAGTCATATTATATGATACTGATGGCAATGTAATTGGAGGAACTGATAGTGAGGGAAACCTTATAGCAAAACAGGTGATATTTGCAGATGTTCCAGAAAAAGGAAATCTTGGTGAAACAAGCGATGGAACATGGGTATATTATATAGAGCCTAAAGATTTGAAAGAAGATTACCTAAAAACTTTAAAAGGTATACGTGGCGAATTATATCGTGTTGATAATGCTAAAACTGCTGAAGGAGAACGTATTACCAGTGATACTCTTGTTATAACAGATATTCCGCAAACTTTAGCAAAATTGCCAGATATTACTTTAACAGGCAGCATTATACAGGGAGGTAACAATGAAAAAATTAATTAGTTATATACTTCTATCTGTTCTTTTGATTGCTGCCACTTCACCCTTTAATGCATTGGCAGCAGAAACAGATTGGAGCGCAGAACTTACAACCAATGAAAATAATATTAATATAACAATGTCTGCTTCACAAGCAGAAACACAGGTTATTACATCTCTGCATTTTAGGGTAAATGTATCTATTACTAGCGGTAAAATGACTGCACCAACATTTCAGTTTGCTGACGCAGTTGAAAGCAAAGTAAAGGATGCTGCGACAATTATAGACGATTCTTCTAACTATACTGTAGACATTGTTCTTTCTGGCACAAAAGACCAGAATATATTTAAAACAGGTAAACAGGCTAATATTGGAACTATCTCTTTACATCCAACAACAAGTGCGTATAAGGTAACTGTGCAATTTACAGGAATAACATCTGATAGTAAAGAGCCAATGGCAGAATATATAACTCGTGATGGGCAATTTGCAGAAGAAGTGACACTTGTAAATACAAAACCAGTTAATATAGAAAAAACGACAACACAAAGTTCAAGTGATAGTTCAAATGACACTTCAAATGACAGTTCAGATGGCAGTTCAGGCGGTAACTCAAGTGGTAATTCAGGAGGCAGTTTTGGTGGCATTAGTGGTGGAGGCGTTGGTAATGTTATTGGAACAACATCTCCATCAACAACACCAAACAATACAAATACACAAGCACCAGTTACTTCTGTTGCTCCTGTGACAACGACTGCTCCTGTAACAACGACTGTTCCTGTAGTAACGATTGCTCCTGTAACAACACAAGCACCAGTTGTTTCACAAACACCTGTTTCTTTTGACAGTCAGAAAAATCCACAACTGCAAAGCTCTGTTAAAAAAGGCTCTAATATTGTAAATCTTAATTGGAGTAAAGTATATGATGCTAATGGCTATATTATTTACAGTAAAACAAAAGCAAACGCAAAGTATAAGAAAATAAAGATTATTTCTAATCCTGAAAGAACAATTTGCTCTTTAAAAATGAATTATGCTACATCTTATTTATTTAAAATATGTGCATTTAAGAATTTAGAAGATGACAGCAAAATTTATAGTAAGTATAGCAGTGTAATAAAAGTTACAACAGCACCAACTAAAGTAAAAGGACTTAAAGTAAAACGTGCAGGAAAAGTTAAAGCTTCTATTTCTTGGAAAAAGGTTACAAGAGCAAGTGGATATCAAATTTTTAAAAGCACAAGGAAAGATAGCGGATATACGCTTGTTAAAACTCTTAAAAAAGGTTCTATCTTAAGCACTAATTTAAAACAAAAAGGTAGAAAAACTTATTATTATAAAATAAGGGCATATGTAAATGATATAAATCAAAAACGTGTATATGGAAACTTTAGTAAAAGTCTTGTAGCAAAATACTGATAAATAAATATAAATTATGGCAAGTCAATATTTGTTTGACTTGCCATAATTATAATTATATTCACCTAATTTTTCTTCTACAGTAATCATCTCCTGCTGCTGCTCCTACTTTATACCATTTATTGGCGTTTTCTATATCATTCATTGCACTGTACAAATCAGCTAAATTTCTTATTGCATCTTCATGTTTCTGGTCTGCTGCCTTTGTAAGCCACTGTACTGCTTTTTTAAAATCAATTTCAACACCATCACCAAACCAGTATTTCATGCCAAGTATACACTGCGCTGTGGGAAGCCCCTGTTCTGCCATATCTTTATATATATTAAATGCTTTTTCTTTAGCGCCTTCTATCTCTGGTGGATTCTGGTCATAGAGTCTGCCCAGTTCAAAGAAAGCACGTTTATAACCGTTGTCAGCGGATTCTGAATACCACTTCGCAGCTTCATTATAGTCAAGGTGATTACTATCTTTTTCTGCATAATAATCACCCATTTCACACTGGCTTGATGCATTTCCCTGAAAAGCTTTCTTTAAGACACGTTTTTTTCTGATATTCATTAACTTATAATACCTTGCGTCTTCAATTTTAGGTTTAGCCAAAACAGGTTCTGGTTTCTGTTTATTTTCTACAGAGTTTGATTTGTTTTTCTTGGCGGAAATAGATGCTTTTTTTCTGTTACTTTCCCTACCAGATGCTTTTGGGGGGTCAACATTGTAATAACTGTCATCTCTTACCATATCTTCATCATCACTTGCCACACTATTTTTTGTAGTATTTGCCGATAAATTTGTATCTGATTCCATATATTCTGAAACATCTAGCTTTTTATTATTGTTAATTATATGTAGCTGACCTATTATGTCATTTTGACCTTTTCTCTCTAAAGCAGTTTTTTCGTGGAACATAGCTTTTTCATCATCTGTAGCTTCCCATCTGCGAACAATATCAAGCCGAAACCTCCAGCCAAATGCAAACATAAGACTCTCTACAACCATAACTGCATATTTTTCAGCCACAGCGCCTACAAGCAAATTAACCGATTTTTCTATAAGCACACGTTTTCGCCACTGCTCTCTTTTATTACATTCAAAAAATGCAGATACAATATTTTTATCATAAGCAAGCTTTAAAAGTAGCACTTCATTATCCACATTGCTGTATGCGCTGGAATACTTTTGAAGAAATGTCTTTTCATTCTGCAATATGCTTTCATTGCCATCTATAAGTTTACTAATGTGTATTAGCAGTGAATGAGGATATACAGGTTCAATTATGACTGTGTTATTCATATTACTCTCCCAATATATGCCCAGTGTTAAAATCTATTACTGTACCATTTTCAATATGGTCTCTTTGCCGCTATTTGCCTGTGCAGCCATTGAAATACCAGCCTGCTCAATAATATTTGCAGTTGATATTATAACCATCTCATCCGCTAAGTTGGCATCACGTATAAGTGATTCAGAAGACTGTGTATTCTCAGACGAGTTTGTATTGTTAGAATATGCGTGGTCAAGCCTGTTAGATATTGCACCCATCTTAGAACGCTCATTATCAACCTTATCTATTGCACGGTCAACAAGAGCTATTGATTCTGTAGCTACTTTATTGTCTGATACATCAACACCTCTTGTTTCAAGTACTTCTGTACTAAGCATTGGCAGTTTTACAGAAATGATATGTGATGTATCTGCTCCTACCTGTAATGCAATACCTCCATTATTTTCACTATTATCGCTATTATCAATGTCGTCTTCTTCTGTTTCAGAACTACCTGAGCCGCCTCTTAAAAGCTTCATTGTGTTAAACTCTGTTTCACTAGTTATTCTGTCTATCTCATTATTAAGGGCATCTATTTCCATCTGTATGCTTTCTCTATCTTCCGCAACATTTGTATCATTAGCGCCCTGTACACAGAGTTCTCTCATTCTATGCAATATCAGATGTAATTCATTCATGCCAGCATCGGCAGTTGCTATCATGTTTTGTCCATCTTGCGAATTTTTACTTGCCTGATTCAGACCTCTTATCTGACCTCTCATTGATTCTGAAACTGTGAGACCAGATGCATTATCTGCTGCCTTATTTAATTTGTATCCACTAGCAAGTTTTTCTATAGAATTTCTCTTATTTTTGTCTGTTATATTTAACTGCCTTGCGACATATCTGCCAGGCGTATTTTCAATTTCTACAACCATGTAATTTACCTCCTTGAATAAAAGCATCCATTCTTTTATATAATACCTCTTATATTATATCGGCTATTTAAAAAACATAATTATAGTTTTGTCCATTTTATTTGTAATCTTGTACATGTGACTCTATATCAGCAAAGAGTTTAAGCCTTAAATTCTTTATATATTCTGCTGCTTCTTCTACAGAGACCATTGTTTTAATAGACTTATCTCTTGTTGTAATTTCTACAGAAGATTCTTTTAAATTACGAGGGCTTATAATTACACGTATTGGCACACCGATAAGGTCTGCATCAGAGAACATTACACCTGGTCTTACTTGTCTGTCATCATAGAGAGCCTCTATTCCAATATCTGTTAAATCCTTATATAGTTTATCTGCCACCTGTTTTGTGTCTTCATCATCTGCACGTAGACAACATATTTGTACTTCCCAAGGTGCAATCGAAATTGGCCATATTGGTCCATATTCATCATGGTGCACTTCACATACAGACGCAGCAAGTCGTCCAACACCTATACCATAACACCCCATTATTGGGTAATGGCTTTCTCCATTTTCATCTGTATACTGCATATTCATAGTTTCTGTGTATTTTGTGCCGAGCTGGAAGATATTGCCAACTTCTATTCCACGCTTAATCGTTATAGCTGATTTTTTACAGCATGGGCATATGCCACCTTCTTTTATCTTAGAAATATCAACATAATTTACATTTTCTAAATCCCTTTCAAGGTCAAGTCCTGTATAGTGATATCCTTCTTTATTAGCTCCTGCTACGATGTTTCCAATACCTTTTAATGACACATCAATATAAAATTCTACCTCATTTGAGATGCCATAAGGTCCTATATAACCAGCTACAAGACAGTCATCTGCCGTTATCTCAGCAGTGTGAATTTCTCCTCCTACCAGATTTCTTAACTTTGTTTCATTTACTTCATAATCACCACGCACAAATGCAACTACAAACTTATCATCAATATTTTTCTGATATACTACTGCCTTACATGAAGTTTTTACATCACTTTTAAGGAAAGCACAAACATCTTCAATAGTTTTACAATTTGGAGTTTCTACACATAAAAGTTTATCACTGTCAGCTTTAGTATTTTCAACTATATTTTCAGCAGCTTCCATATTAGAGCTGTAATCACATTCATTACATATAACTATTGAATCTTCACCTACAGGTGTTAAAAGCATATATTCATGTGAAACACTGCCGCCCATTATACCTGAATCAGATTTTACAGTTACAACTTCAGGCACGCCGACTTTCTGAAAAATACGATTATATGCCTGAAAACATATTTTATAATATCTGTCAAGGTCTTCTTGTGATGTGTGAAAAGAATATGCATCCTTCATTGTAAATTCACGTACACGTATCATACCAGCTCTTGGTCTTGCCTCATCTCTAAACTTGCGCTGTATCTGATATATCATAAATGGATACTTAGTGTAAGACTGTGCATATTCACGTACAAGCTGCACAGCCGCCTCTTCATGTGTCATTCCAAGAACGTGATTAGAGCCATTTCTATCCTTAAAACGCACAAGTTCGTTTCCAATGCTTTCATATCTGCCAGATTCTTCCCATAAAACAGCAGGCAAGACAACAGGAAAAAGCACCTCCTGCCCATCAATAGCATCCATTTCTTTGCGTATTATATTTTCAATCTTTGCAGTAATTCTTCTAAGTACAGGAAACTCAGAATAAATGCCATTGCCAACGTATTTCATAAATCCGCCACGTACCATAAGTGCATGGCTGTCGATTACACAATCAGATGGTTTTTCCTTAAATCTTTGTCCTACTAAATTTGCTACTTTCATAAATTCCTCCATTTTTAGATATTTATAATTATAAGTGAAGCACTCTTTCTTTTATCTCTTGTGTGCGTCCTTGATTCCAAAACTGCGTGCCAATATATCCACATGTTCGGCGTGCTACATTCATTTTATTTTGGTCTGTATTGCCACAGTTTGGACATTTCCAGATAAGTTTTTTGTGCTTATTTGTAACTATTTCAATTTGTCCAGTATATCCACATTCTTGACAGTAATCACTCTTTGTATTAAGTTCTGCATACATAATATTATTATATATATACTTCATAAGTTCAAGTACAGCATCAATATTATTTTCCATATTGGGTACTTCTACATAGCTTATTGCCCCTCCTGGAGAAAGTCGCTGAAACTGTGCTTCAAACTTAAGCTTGTCAAATGCATTAATAGCCTCTGTGACATGTACATGGTAACTGTTAGTTATATAGTTCTTATCTGTAACTCCCTCAATTATTCCAAAACGCTTTTGAAGACATTTAGAAAATTTATACGTTGTTGATTCAAGTGGTGTGCCATATAGACTAAAGTCAATATTTTCTTCTTTGCGCCATTTTGCACAAGCATCATTAAGACGCTGCATTACTTCAAGCGCAAAAGGAGTGGCACAAGGATTAGTATGTGAATATCCTGTCATATAGCGTGTACACTCGCAAAGTCCTGCATAACCAAGTGACAAAGTTGAATATCCGCCATAAAGCAGCTTGTCAATTTTTTCACCTTTTTTTAAACGAGCAAGCGCACCATATTGCCATAAAATTGGCGCTACATCAGATGGTGTTCCTTTTAATCTATTGTGGCGACACATAAGTGCACGTTTACAAAGTTCCATGCGTTTATCAAATATTTGCCAGAATTTTTCAATATCACCTTCTGATGAACACGCAATATCAACAAGATTGACAGTGACAACCCCTTGATTAAATCTTCCATAGAATTTAGGCTTTCCATCTTTATCATGGTAAACAGTCAAAAAAGAGCGACAGCCCATACATGTATAGCAATTTCCATCTTTAAGCTGTTTCATAATTTTTTCTGAAATATAATCAGGTACCATGCGTTTAGCTGTACACTTTGCTGCAAGCTCTGTCAAATACCAATACCTAGAACCTTTGTATATATTGTCTTCCTCAAGTACATATATAAGTTTAGGAAATGCAGGGGTAATATAAACTCCCTTTTCGTTCTTTACACCAAGTATACGCTGGTGCAATATTTCTTCTGTAATCATTGCAAGGTCTTCTCTAAGTCTTCCTTCTGGTACTTCATTAAGATACATAAATATAGTTACAAAAGGAGCTTGTCCATTAGTGGTCATAAGTGTTATCACTTGATACTGTATCATTTGTACACCACGCTTTATTTCATCTTTAACACGTAGTTCAGAGACTTCATCTACTTGCTCTTTTGTGTAATTTATACCTGCCTTTTTAAATTCTTCTTCCACTTGTCTGCGAAATTTTTGACGGCTTACATCAACAAATGGTGCAAGATGTGCAAGGGATATGCTCTGTCCGCCGTATTGCGAGCTTGCAATCTGTGCAATACTCTGTGTGGCAATATTACATGCAGTTGAAAAGCTTTTTGGTGTATCTATCATTGTCTCACTTATTACAGTACCATTTTGTAGCATATCTTCCAGATTGACAAGACAACAATTATGCATATGTTGTGCAAAATAATCTGAATCATGGAAATGTATAATTCCCTGCTCATGTGCACGTACAATGTCTTCTGGCAGCAGAAATCTTTTTGTGATATCCTTACTTACCTCACCTGCCATATAGTCACGCTGAACGCTATTTACTGTAGGATTTTTATTAGAATTTTCTTGTAAAACTTCTTCATTTTGGCATTCTAAAAGGCTCATTATTTGCTTGTCAGTAGAATTGGATTTACGAACAAGAGCTCTTTTATAACGGTAGGTTATGTATTTGCGTGCTACTG
Organism: Lachnoclostridium sp. UBA3320; assembly: GCA_002361175.1. Lineage (GTDB taxonomy): Bacteria > Bacillota > Clostridia > Lachnospirales > Lachnospiraceae > Butyribacter. The sequence goes on from DESG01000164.1 coordinate 55,657, forward strand.
AAAATGCGTGTTTTTCCATTATCTGGTCTTCAACAAGGTCTTGTATCTCCTCGACATTAAGAGCTCGTTTAGTATCAATACAGATTTGCATTATATTATCTGCAATTTCATGTACTTGTTCTGCTGACATACGGTTGATAGTTTCAGTTTCATTATTAGCTTTAGTTACAGCAGCAGTAATTTTATCTATATCAAATGTCTCTTCTGCTCCACTCCTTTTTATTATCTTCATAATTTAAAAAACCATCCTTTCAGTATGCTTGTATACTAAGTCTTAGTAATTAAAAAGCCATGCACTAACTAATTTTAATTGACTAGTACACAGCCTTTGTTGATTGAAAGAAAATATATGAAAAAAGAGTTACAAGCTTAACTATTTTCAAATAATGATGCAAGTTTTTCTATTGAATCTGTAACTTCAATTACAGATTTTTCTATATCACCATAAATTGTAGCCGACTGTGAGGACAATTCACCCATGCTTTTAGCAACTACAGCAAAACCTACACCAGCTTCACCACTTCTTGCTGCTTCAATAGATGCATTCAATGAAAGCATTTTTTGCTTATTAGCTATTGATTTAAGTGAGCTTGTGTTAGTATTAATTTTTTGAATAATATTGATAGCATGTGTTATCTCTTCTTTAAGTTGACCAAGCTTTCCGCCGTCATGGTTACGAGAATATTCATTATTTATAAATATATTTAACATCTTGCCACATAAATTAGCTGCTGCTCTTATAGCTTTGTCGTTACTTACAGGAACTTTTTTCAGTGCACTTATGTATGTGTCAGGGTCAATATCAAGCTCCATAGCTATTTGCCTGAAAGCATCTTCGTCTGGCTGCTTTGAGAGAGCTTGGCCTCCAACGACAGAACCAACTTTTTCTTTTTCTACTATAATATCAATTTTATACTCCATAAGTCCTGCATGACAGTTATAAACTCCTGTATTGTCATTGATGCATTTTTTACAGCGGCGATTACCTTCATCAGAACCACGTGTATATTTTGCACAAAATTCTGTAAAATTTCTTTCTCTAGTGACTTTTTCACCATTATTATCTAATACTACTACCGCAAGTCCTGTCGCATCAGACAAATCGTCTTGTATTTCTTGTAATTTTTTTAAATCTACAAAATCTCTGATATTCATATTTGTTCCTCCATATTCAAAATAATGTACACTGAAATAGTACTTATTATGCTTGTTTTGTGAAATATCTATATAAAAAATATTAATT
>DESG01000069.1 GCA_002361175.1 Lachnoclostridium sp. UBA3320
CTCAAAAGTTGTAAAGTGGTGTAAGAGTTACTATGTAACGACTAATGTGTATATCAAAGAAATGAGTAAAGGTGGAAACCCTGACACTGATGTTATGCAGCCATTCGAAGCTGAAAATGCAGTAGGATTGATGGCACACCAGTATACGACTAAATCAACAGGTTCTGGATACTGGGCAATTAATATTTCACTGTCTGGAGAAAAATTAAAGGATTACTTAGACAAATCAGAGAATGGAATTACATTAGTTGTATATGAGGAAATCCATGAAGGGACGATGGATGGAAAGAGGGTTGCACTGGAAAACAACCTGTATAATGAGTCACAAAGTGTCCATATACCAAAAATTAAAAGCACTGTGGAAGAGGATAAGGTTAGTGGGCTTCACTACACATTATCCGAAGGTAAATGGATATGTGACAATGACGAATGTGTAATCTATGCCTGTGATGGATGTGGAAAAGAGTTTCATAGCGAGGAAGAGGCAGCAGATCATTTATATGACTGCAGGGAAGGTGACAGCTACACCTGTACAAGTGGTGTGTTTAACAGCAAGGCAGAAGCAGAGGCACATGTAGCACCTGTGTATGAGTGCAATAACTGTGGATTACATTTTTCCGATGAAAGTGATGTACAGGCACATGTCAATGGCAAATGCAGGGATGCAGCAGTTGTCAGGGCAACACAGCTTGTCAGGGATGAAGATAATAATGTAGTGAACGAACTGTGGTATGCATGCAGTGCATGTGGGGCACAGTTTAAGACAAGCAAGGAGTGTTTAGACCATATCAATGGGTCTGATACCTGCTATAATTATACCAACATTAATGCAGCACATAATTCATACAGCAACATCAATGCAGGGGTTACAGATACTGTAAGCTACAGCAATTTAATACCAGGCAAGAAATACAGGATACAGGGTAAGATTTACAATACTGAAACGAAAGAACCAGCATTAACAGAAAAGGAAGAGGAGATTACTTCTTCAAAGACATTTATTCCTATGGCATCACAGGGTTCTGTAAAACTGGATTTTGAATTTGACGGCACATATCTGGCAGGGCATAAGTATGCAGTTTACACAGAAATCCTTCTTGTAGATGCAAGATATGATACAACAACAGCATCAACTATAAATAATCCTGTGCTGATAACAAAACATAATGAAAATTTGGATGATAAGGAAGAGGCTTTCTATATCCCGAAAGTTTCTACATCTGCAAAGGATTATTATACACAGACGAATGTGACAAAAGCAGACAGCACAACAACCATAGTGGATGATGTGACATTTGAGGGGTTAAATACCACAGATAAATACTGTATTAAAGGTATTATCATGGACAAAGAAACAAGGGAACCTCTTGTACTTGCTGATGGCAGCAGTGCTGAAGCATCAACTGGTGAATTCCAGGTTGATAAATCAACAGATGGAGGAAGAGGATATGGTACAAAGCAGTTAAGGTTTACATTCAGTACGACTGATTTGGAAGGAAAGACATTAGTTGTCTTTGAAAAGCTGTATCTGGTGAGAGGAAACAAAGAAACTCTGATTGGACAGCACACAGAAATCATGGACGAAAAACAGACCACACATGTTCCGAAGATGAGGACATATGCTTATGACATGGAAACAGGTGAACAGACTGCAGGTGCTGATAATTCAGTAACAATTGTTGACAGGGTTGTTATGGAAAACCTTGTCAAAGGCAAAAGATATAAACTGGAAGCAAAGCTGGTGGACCCTGCTACTGGAAAAGTGCTGCAGGATGTGAATGGGCATGATATCACTGGAACTTTAGATATGTACGAGAACAGATATAATGAGTTTACAGCATCAACATCTGGCAGGACAGAAAGGACTGTTAAATTTGTATTTGATGGTTCAAACATGGCAGGCAAATCAGTAGTTGTACATGAAACATTATATATGGAAGACACCACAGGTTCATTCAGTGTGATTGCACAGCACTGCCCACTTCCAAATTTAAACAATACAGAAGGGGAAGATTTGGATTACAGGAACCAGAGGATTGACTTCCCAGGGATTTCAACATCTGCAAAAGATGCCATTACAGGCACAGAATTTACTAAGGACAGCGAAACTGCAACAATCATAGATACAGTTACTTACAACAACCTGACTGCAGGGTTAGAGTATAAGTTGGTAGGTTCTATCTACGATTTGAAACATAAGACACTTTTGGCTGACACATTTAATGATACATTCACATCAACAAAATACTTTATGCCAGATGCAACTGGCAATGGCACAGTGGATTTATCATTTACATTCAATACAAAAGATATGGCAGGCAACACATTTGTTGTGTATGAAGAACTGTACTTAAATGAGAAGAAAATTGCAGAGCATAAAGACCCGACTGATTTGAAACAGACATTTAAGATACCAACCATTAAGACTTCTGCTGTATCCGAGGATATTGGGTTAAAAATGACAATGGCAGATAAGGATGCTGTCATCATAGATACAGTTACTTACAAAAACTTAATTGAGGACAGAGAATATAAAGTGACTGGCAAACTGATGGATAAGAACACAGGAAAACCTTTACTTGATGCACAGGAAGAAGAGATTACTGGCGAGACAGTATTTAAGCCAGAAACAGCAGATGGCACAGTGGAAGTGGAATTCAGGTTTGATGCTTCAAAGATGGAAGGCATGGCAGCAGTTGTATATGAGGAATTATTCTATATGGATAAACTGGTTGCAGACCATAAGGAAATTGATGATGAAGAACAGACTGTATACTTCCCGAAAGTATGGTCACTTGCAAAAGGCAATGAGACAGATGGCACACATATCGGACCTGCTGACAGCATTATGACGATTACTGATACAGTATTCTATGAAAACCTGATTGGTGACAGGGAATACCATATCGCTGGTGTAGTCATGGATGCAGATACAGGGAAACCTGCCATTGATGCCAATGGTGATGAGGTAAGGGAAGAAAAGACATTTACAACTGCACATCCTGATGCAGATGCCAAAAGCAAAGCAGTCAGTGGTTCAGAAGATATGGTATTTACCTTCGATGCAACTGGTATGAGGGGTAAGACACTGGTAATTTATGAACACATTTATTACCATAAAACCACAACATCTTATTTGGATTACGAGGTTGGAAAACATACAGAGCAAAAAGATGAGGCACAGATGATACACATACCTGAAATTGGTACAACTGCTTGGGATTCAGAGACAAGACACCATATTACCAAGGCAGATGATGATGCAACCATCATTGATACTGTAGCTTATAAGAACCTTGTACCAGGACATGAATATACACTGGATGCATACTTGGTTGACTTAGATACAGGTGGAGAAGTGGCAGTTGATGATTATGATATGGAAATCAAAGGGACAACTACATTTGTTCCAAAAGATTGGGAAGGGACTGTTGATGTAAGGTTTGATAATTATGAAATTACAAGCCTTGCAGGGCATACACTGGTAGCTTTCGAGTATCTTTACTACAAAGAAACATTGATTGAACACCATGATAATCCAGAAGACGAAGCGCAGACAATCCATATACCAAGGATTGCAACACATGCAGGCAACTTTGAATCTGATTCAAGCAATGCAAATGCAGAGGCTTATGTCAATGTAGTGGATGAAATCGAATACTGGAACTTAGTGCCAGGGCTTGAATATACAGCAGTAGGTATTATCATCAATAAAGAAACAGGGCAGCCTGCAAGGGATGCTGAGAAAAAATATATCAAAGGCACAACAACATTTACCCCTGATACTGCAGATGGCACAACAGAAGTTGTATTTACATTCAATGCAGAGGGGATGGAAGAAACTGATTTAGTGGTGTTTGAGGAAATCTTCTACCAAGGCGACTTGTATGAAAGGAAGAGTGTTGCAGAGCATAGTGACTTGATGGATGAAGAACAGTCAGTTTCCATACCAAAGATTAAAACAGACATGTCTGATGCAAAGACTGGGTTAAAGCTGGCAAATGCAGAAACTGAGATGAGATTACATGACACTGTAAGATACAGTGGGTTTGTTATGTATACTCCTTCTATTTTTATTCTATTTTTCAAAAATCTTTATTTTAAACAATATTATCTGGAATTATACAAAGTTGTTGAAGTAAATAAACAATATGTGATATAATAAAAATATGTTTTATAGGTTATATCCATCTATGAGAGTTTTGGATGGTATAGAAATTTAATGATTTATTTAGAAGCAAATATAAGAGGTGAGATGATGAAGGAACAATACATGGAAGATGACAGGATTATTGAAATTTCTGAAGAAGTTAGGAACATGTCTGAGGAAGAGGTTGACAGGCAAATCGCAATCCTCGAAGCCGAAGCAAGAAAAGAGGCTGAAAATATTCCAAAGCCTGATTTGATGCAAGTTTGATTTGCACAAAGAAAATCAGCAGAAATTATAAAAAAATTTCAGGGAGGTAAGATGATGAAAGAGCAGTATATGGAAGATGACAGAATTGTTGAGATCCCAGACTACATTAAGAATATGTCAGAAGAAGAAAGAAAAAGGCAAATCGCAATTTTGGAGGAGGCTGGAAGAAAGGAAGCAGAACATCTTCCAGAAATGAAACCTTTGCTTGGAATCCAAATTTGAGAGGATTCTGTTAATTGAAAAACATGATTAACAGGTATTGTTTGATGGGATGTCTGTTATTCTTCAGGAGGTGACATAATGAATAATGCAGTTTATGTAATTGATGATCATTTCGAGATACCAGAGTATGTTAAAAACATGTCCAGTGAAGAAAGAAAAAAGTTGATTGCAATTTTGGAAGAAGCCGACAGAAGAGAAGGAGAAAATCTGCCAGAACTCACTTGGCCGACAATTTAGACTGAAAATATCAATTAAATAAAACAGACTGAGGAAGAGGATTTCTTGGCCTGTTTTTGTTGTTTAAAAAATTCTGTATGATTTTAATGAGTTGAAATATAAATCTGATTTAAGAGCTGCGATCAGAATGTGCCTGCAACCCACACAAAGCAATTTTTACAGATTAGATAAAAAGTGTGACATAAATCTGCTGCCCGATATATTATGCAGGTATAGTGAAACCTGTATTTGAAGTCTTCAAAACCCCTCATCCTCCTCTTTTTTCTTATCTTCATCTATCTGATGATACAGGTTATCATTACCCTTCTTCTGCTGATATTTTCCATCTGTGCATGTGCATCAAAAATTTTTGTTGGACAGAAAGAGGTAAAAATGTATTAAAAATTGAAGAAAGAAGAGGAGGGATTGGGGTAGCTGTAAGATGTTATAGATATGAAGGTTTCATAAGTGTATTACCAAAGTGCGGAAGCCAGATATGGATAGTGCAAAAATATTGTACAAATGAAAGGCTGGTCTGATATCTGCATTAGTTTTATTTATTTTTCTGGAGAGGCTTTTTCTTTTTTGCTAAAACTTGGTACAAAATAAAATCTGGTAATATAAAAACAGAGCAGCCAATAAAATAAAATGGAGGAATAGTAATTATGGTTAAAGATGAAAATAATAATGTTACAGATGGGCAGGTAAAGATTTATAATGATACTGTGCTTTTGTATGAAATGGGATGCTGTTATGGGGAGATGTTGTATATTTTGAACAAATGGGGAGACAGCCCGACCAGATATCCAGAGAGTTTACCAATAAAGTCTTTTACAAATGTCTTTATGAAGGCTGCAAGTATTGGGATACCAGAAAAACTGCACAGACGTCTGGGACAGATGTTTGCACATATAGATACTGATGACTGGTCAGAATCATATGATAAGCTGCTTCCCGTGGAGAAAAGGATGTTTTTTGTATGGGGAAGGTGTGGTATAAAAATAGACCATCTTGAAAAAGAGTACCAGGACAGGTGCAGCAATGACACAGATGCCAGATAAAGAAAAACAGGATAATACCATGCTGTACATACATATTTTATGTGTTACAGGCTGCTTTTAATAATATATGGTGTGTGCAGCAGGTATCCTGCCTGTATTGGCAATTTTATAAATAACTGCATTTTGGGATTATATGGATAAAATGCAGTTATTTTTGTGTATATAAAGATACAGTGGTGTTTCCCTGTATAATTGCCAGTTTTTACATATATGGCAGTGCCTGTTGCAATCCGCTTATATGTTATGGTGTCCTCTTCTGGCTTTTAGTATGGCCTCAAAATATATGGTTTCTGTTCACATGGCAAAAAACTGTTACATGGGATACAGTGATTATTTTATCGCAATTTTTTCAATCTGCTCTAAGGCCTGTATGTTGTCAATATTTAACAGGATTCCCAGTATATCTATGCAGCCAAAAGCTGGCAGGACTGGTCGGCTGGCTGATACAGCAATATTGTATAATGCTTCATTATCTTTGCTTTCTCTGATTGCAAAATAACCATTTTCATCACCATTAATTTCATTATAGTTAAAAGTCTGCCCGATGATATTGTGTCTGTATAAATTTTCAGATTCAGAAAAAGTTCTTTTCACTGCAAAATAGCATCCATGGCAGCAGTTTTCGGTAGTCCATTGCTGATGGTCTGCAATTAAATAACAAGTATCTGCATTTCCAAAATAACTGTCAAAACCACTACAGCCATCTGAATGCAAAAGTAATTCTGCCAGTTCCATAGTTTTGTTGTGGTTCAGTGGCATTTTGCTGGAAACAAAACCAGAGTATGCAATATTATTTTGTTCCAGATATGTCTGGATGCAGTCTGCTGTTTTTTCATATAAACAGTTCTGTATTGATTCCAGCATTTTCTTTGTTTCTTCATCTGCTAATTTTCCTCTGAATGAAATGGAATAAATATTATCATCATCCATAATTTCAAATTTGTAAGATGAAAACTTGTCTTTGTCCTGCTGCATGGTGCTTTCTGCTGAATCGTCCACCTGTGTGCCTGTGATATTTTTGTTTAAATTTTTTTGATTCATAATTAAATCCTCCTTTTTGTTTTTGGTATGAAAAAGCATATCACTTGCACCATGTCTTTTATTTTTGCAAAAATGCATGAAAAGGATATGTGCTATCGCTCCAGTATGCCTGTGGGACTGGAGAATTTATAATTGGCATTGTAACAGATGTTTTCAATCAATTATAACATTTTGTTGAATTAAATCAACGAAACGAGGTTAAAATGTGGCATTTATGTTGATATAATTCAACAACGCAGAAAGGATGGTAATTTATATGATGGATGTTAAGTTATGTCTAGAGGAAACTGGAAAAAGAATTATGGATCGTCGAAAAAAACTTGGACTGACACAGGAACAATTAGCAGAAAAGTGTGAATTGACAACACAGGCAGTTAGCTATTTTGAAGCTGGAAAACGAGCCATGCGGCCAGAGAATTTAATGAAGCTCGCAATAGGTTTGGGTGTTAGTACAGATTATTTGCTAACAGGTGACATCATTGACAAGGACAAACTGCTGCTGTCTGAAAAGTTAGGCAAGCTTAATCCGAAAGAAGTAAGGCTTATTGAAAGTATCATTGATGAATGCATAGAGTTATATCATAGGGATGCATGATGTATAATAACAGTATGTTGTAATTCAGAAACCCTTATATGAATTGATGCCAGCTGGCAGGTCTGATGTCAGCTGGTTTTGTAAATTCACGAAAACCATATATCCTCCTCTTCTTTTCTCTTTTGTTGCTATCCCTATTATCTGTTGTCCATAAAAGATCCATTAACCTGCATTTTTGCAGATTTTTTTTATTTATAATTCTGATATTATTTTTATGGGAACAAAAAATTATAAATATTAAGGAGGTAAGGTTTAATGTCAGATAGGATTATGGAAGCAGGAAGCAGTATTGGTGGTAACAGATGCAGTGCAGAGGAGATTGTTGCAATACCAGGGTTGAATCTTATTATAGCACCAGATAGACAACATGGGTCATGTTCTGCACTCAATGTTTCCTTAGCTGTTGCTGATGTAGCAGGTTTTTTAGGAAAGAAAGCAGAGCATAGTAGAGTTCTAGTGTTTTCACTGGGAAATGCAAGAAAAACAGCAGAGCAGATGATTACCCAATATAATGCTATGCTGGGGGATCTTACTGTTATATATGCATATCAGAAAGGAACCTTTGGTAACAGGATAGAGGAAGGGCTGGATGTGTTTTTGAAGGATAATCCACACACAAAAATGATTATCATTGATTCATTAGAGGAGGTTATTGAAACTGAGGTTGGCCGAATGGAATATGATTCTGCATACAGGAAATTATGTGCCATTAAAAATATTGCTGATAAACATGATGTAGCAATATTGGTTGGAACACATATAAGAGTGCCGAAGGGCAGCAGACTGACCGATATTGTAGATATGGTTTTGGATATCAATAAGAGTAGAATTCAAAATGGAAAGGAGTGTATACTTCATGTAACAGGAAAGAATATTGCTAAAAAAGAAATAGCAATAACATTCGAACCTTAAAATGCAGGAGGGAATATGTGATTACCAATTAATATTTATCTTTATATCAGAGAAGCAGATGCTACACATTGTTGTAGTGTCTGTTTTTTATTTCATTCACAATTAGTAGATTTTGTTTTTTTATAATTTGTAAATACATTTTTGCTAAATTGAAAACCAAGTTGAATATGGTATCCTGACATAAACTTGTAGACATATAGACTTTTCTATATTATTACAGGTCTGTACTTAGATGAGCAGGCAGGCTGACATAATTGCAAGCAGACATATAAATATGCAGATGTGTTTGCATGTAATCAGGAAAACTTGTAGGTAGAATGATATGTCTACAAGATTATATGTTCATGTGCAAACATGTTGAATAGTATATGAGCAGATATGCTTACATGAAAAATTGCAGGCAAGTAGATTGTTTTTCATTACTGCAGGTTTATATGCAGACAAGTAGATATTTCTACATAATTACAGGTTGACAAATAAACAGAAAGACATGCAGACAGGATGGCATGTTTGCATGGTGACTGATTTGCATATAAACATGTTGGCTTGTAATTAAGTTTACATGTTTACAAGATTATTTGTCTTTATGTAACAATGATTACATGTTTTCATGCAGATATGTTGGCATTATTAAATGAAAACTTGAAGACGAAGGGAGGATATTATATATGAAAATCATTTCAATATCAAATATTAAGGGAGGAGTTGGTAAAACAACGACTGCTGCTGTATTTGCAGTGGGACTGGCTGAAAAAGGCTATAGTGTACTGTTAATAGACAGTGACCCACAAACAAATTTAAGCATCTGTTTTATGCAGGAGCAAACAGATGAAAGCCCAAGTCTATATCATATATATAATGAGAAAAAAGGCATTGATGAGATAAAGATAGCAGTAAAGGATAACTTGGATTTAGTTGTTGGTGATTTTGAATTGTGTAATGCTGATTTACAGTTTACAAAAGCAGGCAGATTGAAAATGTTAAAAAAAGCAATCAGAAATATAAATACAAAATATGATTTCATCATTGTTGACACTCCACCTAACCTTGGTATATTGACACTGAATGCCTTCATATCCAGTGATTATGTAGTTGTACCGATGGCTGTAGATTCTTTCTCTTTAAAAGGAGTAAGGCTTCTAAAACAGACTTTAGATGATGTTGCAGACGAAACAGAGAAAGTGCTTCCTGTTGCTGGTATCCTGCTGACACGATATAACAGCAGAACCAATGTATCAAAGCTATTGGAAAAATCATTAAATTCTGCTGCTGAATTATTGGATACAAAATTATTTAAAAACAGAATTAGACAGGCAGTAGTTTTGCAGGAAAGTCAGATTGCAAAGGAAGATTTGTTTTCGTATGCTCCGAATGCAAAGGTAACAGATGATTATAAAGGATTCATTGATGAATTTTTAGAAAGGGTTGGTGTATGAGCATGGGAAGTTTAAACATGAAGCTGATGCAAGGAATAGAGGAAGCTGAAAACCAAATGCAAAAAGAGAAACAGACACAAAAAGCAGAAGAAAAGGAAAATATGGAAAATGAAACCAAAGGTATCCAGAAAACTGCTGGTAAGCCACAGACAGCAAAGAAACAGCCAGGTACAAAAAATACAGGGATGGGAAAAAAGAATGGAAATGAGTCAGGTAATATGCAAAAGAAGCAGGTGTTTTCATTTAGGGCAATCCTGTCTGACATAGTAATTTGGAAAGCTTATGCAATCGCAACAGGGCAAACAATTGAAAGTATTGGAAATAATGCTATGCATGAGTATTTGAAGAGACATAGGCTGTCGGACACTGAACAGGTAATATTTGAAGCTTTAAAGGCCAGAGATGGATCTGGGCAATGAATAGGAAGGATGGAGATGCTAATGTTAGTTCAGAAGAAGAGAAAATGATTGAGAATCTTTGAATTGCATGTAGATATGCAAGTATATAAACATGCAGGAGTGTAGACATATTTATTAGGAGAGAGGAATGTCAGTTAGGTTTCTTTTTGTCTAAAAGTAAAAAGATGAGGTTCGCATTGTAAATCTCATCTTTTTTAATGTTTGTGGTTTTCTTGTTTTTTATAGTGGTTAAATGAACATTTTAGAACATTTATCAAGCCCAAGTAACATTAATCTCGGGAAAAAATCTTCCTGCACATAGTTAATTAATGATTTCAGCCATTCCTGTTCAGTTTCTCTCATTTCAGAGTATACAATAATCTGTGTATGGAATAACATGCTTCCTTTGAACTGGTATATGCCATTCCCTGTTTTTTCGGTTGTTATTCCTGTTTTTGTCATATCATCAAACAGTTGCTGTGGTATGTTACTGCTGACAAGTGTGGCAGTAACATCGCCTGCTTTAATCGTGTCATCTTCAAGGCTGCTTGCTTTATAAAGGCTTGTATATGCAAGAGACTTGTAAAAATGTCCAGTATTTAGTGTTTTGTCAAAACAAGTGTAGTCAATGATATTATGTCCTTTGAAAATTTTTCCAATATCATTCTGGAACTGGATATCAGGTGATTTTATTATTGCCAGCAGGAATGCAGCAACAGGTTTCATGTATATGCAGTTATTTGGATTGTAACCAGTATTAATATCAGTTGTAGCCAGTTCAATTTTGAGAGCATCACAAAACGCAGCATTGTCTTTAGTTATATCCATATCAGTACCTTCCTTTCTTTTTTGTATTTACATGCATGGTTTGAGAGCCATAACAGTAAATAACAATACTCCTCTTTTTAATTGCTTCATAATAAATATGAATTATTTATCTTAATGAAAATTTTATTGGCATCTTCTGTTCTGCATTTCTGCAAAATTTTAAAGAACTAATTTTATTATATAATGCATCTATACAAAAATATATTGCATGGCTGTGATTAAATCTAGCCAAGAAAGGAGGCAGAATGTCAGACACAGAACATAAACCAGCTTGTGGTAATGAAAGCAAAACAAAAGAATCTGTTGGCATGGATTTAGAGGATATGGTTCATTTGGTATACATCATGGATGCATACAGAAAGTTAAATATAACATGTTGTGGCGAGGAGATAATGATGGGGTTCGATGAAGGCTGTATTGGTGCCCTAAGCAGGGTTTATAAGGTAATTGCACACAATGTTTGTGCAGAAATGCGAGAAAATGATTTTGCAAAAGAGGATGAAGTCCTGTTGGATACTTCTCTTACACCAGAAGAACGAGCCAAAAAATTGCTTGGAAAATGAGCAGAATGAAAAGCAGGAAAGGGGGATTTTAATGGGTAAGGGAAACATGGGTGGAGAAAAGATAACACAAAAGGAGAAAGAGGCAGCAATCAGTCTGTTGGTTACAGTGTTTGAAATGCATGAAGATGAAGGACTGCTAAACAAAGCTTTAGACGATTTTTTATGTTGCTATGGTGAGAAAATTCCAGAATGGATTCAATGCATATATAGCCACTTTGCAGGCTGTGATAACAATGGAATACAGATGCAGGTAATCAAACAGTTCGCAGAAAACCACAATCTGGAAATTAGGGATGGCTCTGAATAATGGCTATTGGTAAGAACAGGTGAGGAGGTGCATATGGAAAAATACAGATTCGACAGGAAACTGCAGGAGGCAGTTTTGAGAAGAAATGAAGGGCAACAGCTAACAATTATTATTGATAGGGAAGAAAGGAAGGCCAGGTGTCCTATTTTTGTTGGGACTAGTACAAGAGATATTCCCTGTTTGGTAGAAAAAGTTAGGGAAGCTGGAAACTGGAAATACAGAATACAATGTTGTAGCAGTTTCATTTGACAATTCAGATAAAGAAGAGAAAAACTGGATTTGTATCCAGCCTGTAATTATTGAGAAAGCAATTGGATTTTTCTTGGAAAACAACCAAATGGAGGACATGGTAAAAGATTATGGAAATATAAGCAGATTGACAGATACAAGGGATTCAGGATTTGATTTTGAAACGAAAAGTGCATATATTGAAATGAAAGTTACTGTACCTGTAACAGATGGGACAGATACCTGTATATGGAGAGGTTTTCATCAAGCTGTAAAACAAATGGTTGGATTGAGCAACAACTTTGTTGTCAGAGAGAAAAGTAAAAGGATAATATTGCTTGCAATCTGTCAGCATGGAACAAGCCATATACAGGCCATGGCTAATGGAAAGACAAGAGAAGAATTAGCAAAAGCTGTCAGCAGAGGTATTGAATTATGGGGTGCTGAAACGAAGACAGAAGAAGATGGGATAAGCCTGCTGGAGTATTGGAATTATACAGATAAAATTCTAAAGAGCTGAAAACATAAAATTGGAATATTATTTTAACCATGACTTTGTATTTACACATTAAAGCATTTTTGCTAAAAGTATAGCAATTCAGGATATGTTAGATTATAGGTGAAGGGAGGTAAGATAAGAAAATGGATGAACGATTAAAAGATATTGTGGAAAATTTGGAATCCATGAAAATTGGTTTAGATGAACCATTCAAATTCCACTGTACAATGTGTGGTAAGTGTTGTATCCACAGGGAAGATATTCTGTTGTCACCAAAAGATATCTATAATATATCAAAAGAATTGGACATAAAACCAGAAGAAATGTTTGGACTATACTGTGAAGTTTATGTAGGATCAGACTCCCGAGTTCCGATTGTCAGATTAAAACCAAGGGGTTCAGTTAAAAGATGTCCATTATTAAAAAACAGGAAGTGTCTGGTACACAAAGCAAAACCAACTGTCTGTGCAATGTATCCAATTGGCAGATGCCTTATGGCAACAAATCCGAAAGAGGGACTTAAGAATATTACACAGGGCCAGCTGCAGTATATATTCAGCAATCCAGAGTGTGGTGATGCTTCTGAAACACATACAGTGAGAGAATATTTAGAATCTTTTGGGATTCCTGTAGAGGATGACTTTTTCCTAAAATGGCAACAGGCAATATTTGATATGGGCAATTTTTTCAGAAAAATCGAAAAAGCTGTGAGCCAGGAAACTATGGAGTTGGTTTGGACAGCAGCATTTACTGGGATGTATCTTCACTATGATATAGGACAGGAGTTTGTGCCACAGTTTGAGAGTAATTCCAAAAGTTTTTTTGATATGCTGGATTCAGTTTTTTCGGAAGGAGGTGGTAGATGATATAAAATAGACGTATACCATGTAATGACAGACCAATGTTCGCTTGTTAATGGATTATAATTTTGTCTAAATGACAGTATATAGAACCTTGGGAAAAGGAATATTATTTTTTCACCTTTCCCAAGGTCTTTTCTTTTTTTGTGAAAATACACCTGTCTTTTCCAAATTTAAAATTTATCAATTTTTCAAAGAGAAGTTGCAGCTTTATCAGAGCCTGGAAAGTGCCTTTAAAATCATGACCTCATCACTTTCAAACATATGGCTGTATCTTTTTAAAATTGTTTCTTGTGTGTCTCCAGATACCTTACTAATGACAGGAAGTGGTACATTTTCCCTTATAAGGTTGCTTATAAATGTATGTCTGAACTCATGGCAATGATAGAGAGGAAGTTCTAGTTCCTTACAGGCTTTTTGAAGCATATGGTTGCATGGACCATGCCCCCAGTTAAATATCCTGTCAGAATCTGCCCCACCATTCATGATATTTTGCTGGTGCAGTGTTTGGTACAGTCGGACTACTTCTGAGTCTAAAGGAATGGTTCTTTTTTTGAAATTTTTTGGGGATTTGGTTATTTTGAAGTCGCTAAGGTAAGCCTTCGTTATCTTTACTCGTGTCCCTGTCAGGTGTTCTTGTTCTAAATCACTTCTGCTTGGGAAATTCATCAGGAATTTATCTTTTGGTGTTTCACTTTTTTGAAAATATGAAAATTCCTCAAAATCATCATATTGCAATGCAAGGCATTCTCCAATCCTGATTCCAGTATAGTATAAAAGCGAAAATAGAAATCTGTATTTTGGATAATGGCACACTTTGGATTGGACAGGTTTTCGCCTCTTAAAATATTTAGTTATTGCAACAAAATCTTCTTTTGGTATGATTCTGTAATTATCCTTTTCTTTAGTTCGTATATTATCAGCAAATTCAAGAATATTTGTCGTAATCATTTCTTTCTTATAACATAGTCGTATGAGTTTTCTAAAGGTTGCATTTATATTATGGATGGTTTCTTCGGAATAACCATGCTTTTTGGCATCATTCATTATTTTTTCATACATATTCCCTGTTATGTCTTTCATTTTTGTTTCTTTAGGTATAAATTGATAAAGCATTTTCAAATATGCATCAGTATTTTTGACTGATTTTGGCGAAAAATTCTGGTTTTCTGCCCTGATTAGCCACAGCTGGTAAGCACCTTCTAATGTAATATTATTATCTTTAGCTGATGTATTACTATTCTTAAGCTTCAGAAGTTCTGCCTTTGCTTCTTTCACAGAAGAAATTCCATATTTCCACTTTTGCTTGTATTCGTTTTTCTGTTTTTCAGGATTATAAACTGTATAATTATACTTGATATCGTATTTCTGGCTGTTCTCGTTAAAATAAATCCCTGTGTGCTTTGTTTTTGTTCGTTTCACTTTTTCTGCCATAAAAAAACATCTCCCCATTCATATGCTGTTTAGATCTGCATAAGTACATATTACTATGAAAGGTATACAAGTATCAAGAGTTTGGATGGATTTGGGCAAGGCAATATTTTATGGAATTTTTATTCTGGGGAGGATCCATTTATTTGCAGCATCAGTGTTGGAAAAAATTTGAAAAAAATTTCTCTTAGGCATTGACTCATGGAAAAGAATATGATATACTTGATACATAATTGAATTGAATATTGACATGAATTTTAAGTTAGTATATTACTAGCACTATCTATTACAAGGATTGTAATAGCAAAAAATGTCAAAGTTGGAAACCAGTTTATTTGTTTGGTTTTATTTTGATTGCTTTTTTGCTACTACAGCAAATAGATTAGTAGCTAGTTTTTTTCATTGGCAATTCTTATTAATCTTTTAAAATCCCAGACAAAATAAAATGGCTTTTCATAATTCCCAATACAGTATCCAGTGGTATCCAACATCAAAAAATATTAATTGCAGTACTGGAGCTGTTTTGGAATTTTATATTCAGAAAGGAAAATTGCTTGCCCCCAGGCAGATATAGGGAGAAAGGATATTTCAGGTATTGAAAAACGAAGGATGTCAAAGTTTTTAAGTGTATACATGTGGATTAGGGAGGTATATGGTAAATTCAGTTTTTTGCTGCCAGATTATATTTTGTAAACAGGAAATCTGCTGGCACCTATATTTACAGATGTGGAAGGAGTGGTTATATGTTTTTAGGTAAAAAAGAAGTGAAATGTTATGAGGTTGGTGTTAATTATTTTGAAGCAATAGGACATCAGGAAGGTGTATTTTTTGATATTACTGATAGTGGAATAATATTAAGAATTTACTTTTGTGGGGTGACTGCACATGAGGCTGGGCAGTTCAGGTCAGAAAAGCCCTTTGAAATGAGGCTTGCAGGGTTAAGGGATATTATTTTTCTTCTTTTTAAGTTCGGGGGATTAAACTGGATGGATGCCCCATACAATGTCCATTTAAGCCTGAACCTGACAAAGCTGGAACTGCCTTCTGATGGTCTTGGGCTGGCCATGACTGTACAGTTATTTGATACTTTTACAGGGAAATTGCATTGTAACAGGTTTTTATCACTGTCAACAGAAATGAGCAGGAAACTTATTAAAATGGTTGGAGAACAGAAAAGGAAGCCATTTAATATGAAAGAATATTTCAATGATATAAACAGCATATATGCTGCCTATCCTGCTAAGAAGTTAGCCAGGATGGCAGATTGTTACTATAAAACCAGATGAATATTATGCAGGCTTGGGCAATGGTGGTTTTCACCATCAGGAAGGAATTTGGATTAAAAGATAATATGGTATTAGATTGCCAGTCTTGGACTTGGGGCTGGCAGGAAGGATGTATGTGCGAAGAAATGTATATTGCAGGGATGTAAACCATGTTTTTCAGGATGGCAATATGTAATAGAAGCCTGGTGCTGGCGGACAGGCTGGTGCCAGGAAGCACAGGCATTAAAATAGTAACTGGTAAGGGTAAGTTAAACAGTTGGGATTAGCAGCTGTTATCATTTGGAAATCATCAGGATGGAAGGAGACGCATATGAAAAAATACTATATAAATATGGGATGTGGGCATGAAGGGAAAGTATATTTATCTGGAAATTCATCCGAAATATCAGATAAAATAGAATATTTAGAAAAAAATGGGGTATGTAAGGAGTGCTATAAAGCAGCAAAGAGAAAAGAAGAAAAAGAGAGGGGGCTTATATTTAATGTGGCTATTTATCCATATGTAGATAAACATGATGGAGGGATTCTTTTACATGTGTGGTTTAGTGGGGATACATTAACATATAAAGACAGCATTAAGTCGTCAGGTGGTTATTGGTGGGGATATATAGAAGAAGCTTATGGCTGGCCTGTGCAAACATCAGATATGGGCTGGCAAAAGGTCATAAAATTAGAAAATTTGGAAGAGGAATATGCGAAAGCAGTATCAATTGGGGCTAAAAGTATTGTAACAGGCAACGGATTCCGTGAGAAGATGAACTATATGGCAGCATTAAGCTATCATAAAAAATGGAAAGAGTTAAATGAAAAAATTTCTGAAGTAGAAAAGCCATGCATTCCGAATATTTTAAGAGGGCACAAGTGGAATGGCAAAGTATATGGCAAATCTGGCAGTTACTCCATTTACCTGGACAATGATAAAGTGTCTGTTACAGACGATGAGGCTTCCATAGTGGAAGAATACACAGAAGAAAAAAAGAAATACTGGAAAAAAGTCGGAGACATCGAGGAAAGTTATGGTACAGGTGGAATGATTAGTTTATAGTATTAAACTGGCCTAACTGCAGGCAGAAAAAATAAAGCAGCCTTAGTATGCCAGGTAATATATAAGCTGTAACAGGAGTTTTTGATAATATCTTTATAGAAAAGGGGAATCATATATATGAGGAAAATTAATCATCTTATAATGAATACAGGTGAGGTTTTACATTATGAAAATAATTTAGAAAGTGCCTCTGGATTCAGGGAGGTTTTTGGCAAAATAGACTGGCAGGTAAAAACATGGCAAAATATACCAGTATCGGACAGGACAGAAATGGGCTGCCTTATCGGCAAGGAATATAAGGCATATAGAGCAGTATTGTATTTAAAAGAGGCAGAAAGGATACCATTATTAACAACAATAGGTGTTGTGGATGTAGATGCAGTTAATACTGAAACTGTAGAAATAATGTGGGACTTGGTGACAGATATTTATTCACCACTTTGTAATGTGTCAGTTATTCCAGGGATTCCAGCTGCATCTGCAGTATATGGCAAATATCCAGAAACACCATTTATATGTGATGTATTGTATCCATATATGAGGTATCTGGCACCAGATGTCTTGGAATGGAACAGGGGTTTTACCAAATATCTTGGAATTGAAATGTTAAAAGAATTGTCTCAGGAAGAAGAAGACATGGACAGGAAACCAGACCAGCAGCACCTTTAAAGGCTGCATATATGTATGCTGCAGCATGAATATAGGATTTTCATACTATGTCATTGCAGAACAACTTTTTGC
>DESG01000014.1 GCA_002361175.1 Lachnoclostridium sp. UBA3320
TCTTGACAAAGTGGTCCACTTTAAGATTAGGGAAAGGCGGTATTATTTTAATATGAGTATTATAGGAGTACAGGCAGAAAAATGTGTTGGCTGTAATGCATGTGTAAGAGTTTGCCCTGCTGGCGATGCCAATATAGCAAAAATTGATGAAAATGGAAATTTAAGAATTGTAATTGATGACGACAAATGTATTAAATGCGGTGCATGTATTAAAGAATGTTCTCACAATGCACGTTATTTTGAAGATGATATCGAAAAATTTCTATCAGACTTAAAAGCAGGACAAGAAATTGTTGTTATAGCTGCTCCATCTATTAAAATTGCCTTTGATGGCAACTGGCGTCATGCACTTCAATGGCTGCGCAACAATGGAGTAAAAGGTATATACGATGTCAGTTATGGCGCTGATATATGCACTTGGGCGCATCTAAGATATCTTGAAAAACACCCTGATGCAAAAATTATTTCACAGCCATGCGCTGCCGTTGTCAACTACATACAGCGTCATAAATCCGACCTTATCCCGCATCTGTCGCCTGTTCACAGTCCGATGATGTGCATTGCAATTTATATACGCAAAGTATTAGGTTTTACTGGAAAGATTGCTGCGCTTTCACCATGTATTGCCAAGATTGATGAATTTCGTGAAAATGGCAATATTATAAACTACAATGTAACTATGGAGCACTTAAGGGAGTATTTCCAGAAAAATAAAATACATCTTCCATCTATTAAAGTGTATAGTGAATTTGAATTTGATGCACACCAAGGTTTAGAAGGTGCTATTTATCCAAGACCAGGCGGACTTATGAAAAATCTTCTTATACATTCTCCTGAGATGGATATAGTAACTTCTGAAGGAACTGAAAAACTTTATAAAGATTTAATAACATATAGTAATGAACAAAAAAAATGGCTGCCAACTGTCTTTGATGTTTTAAACTGTGAAAACGGATGTAATGGAGGACCTGCTACTGGTGTAAATTATGACTGTTTTTCTATGAGTGCTATTATGCATGATGTTGAACGTTATGCAAGGAAAATAAGAAAGTCAAATACTACTAAAAAAGGCATGGATAAACAGTTTGCTGAATTTGATAAAAACTTAAATATTAGCGATTTCCTGCGTACATATAAATCACTTCAAGATAACTCCAATAAAGTTTCTGAGGCAGATATTGAAAAGGCATATGAACTGCTTGATAAACACACTGATATAGATAAACATTTTGACTGTCATTCATGTGGATTTAAGTCATGTAGAGATATGGCTATTGCCATAGCAAAAGGACTTAATGAAAAAGAAAACTGCCATCAGTATATGATGAAGTCTATTGACAATGAGCGCCAAAAAGTTAATGCTGTCAATAACGAAGTACTTAATATAAATAATGAGCTTGTAGATACTGTTGAAACTCTTACAGAGCATGTTGCAAAAGTAAAGGAAGAGACAAGTATTATCCGTAAAATTGGTAAGACAAGCAGCACTGACATGGCTAATGTAGCTACATATATGAGTGAATTAAAAGTGCTTAATGAAAGTATTTCGGTTTCGCTAGAACATATTAATTCAAGTATTAAACAGTATAATATAATGACACAAGATATCGAAAAGATATCTGGAAAAATTAACCTTCTTTCCCTTAATGCTGCAATCGAAGCAGCAAGGGCTGGTGAAGCAGGCAGAGGATTTTCCGTAGTCGCATCTAATATCCGAGGACTTTCTGAAAATTCAAAAGCTTCTGTAAGCACTGCAAGGGCAAACGATGAGTCTGTACATACTGCTATTAATGAAGTAAATGGTATTATAGATAAGTTTAGCAATACAATTATTGAGCTTTTAGACGCTGTGCAATCTTCTATTGAAAATGTAAATAAGACTTCTGACAAAAGTGTGCTGATAGAGGATTCAATAAATACCGTTTCTATGATTGCTGACCATGTGCAAGAAGTCATAGAGCGTATAAATGGAATTTTGAACTAATAATAAGGAAGCGGTTTGGTATGATGCTTAGGCAGTTGCAATACTTTCATACTGTTGTGCAGACAGGGAGTTTTACAGAGGCAGCAGAGCAATGTTTTATTTCACAGTCTGCAATTTCACAACAGATAAAAGCACTTGAAAATGATTTAGGCGTGAAACTTCTTATTAGAGAGAACCGCAGTTTTTCTCTGACAGAAGCTGGAGAATATTTATATCATAAAAGTGAGCAGTTATTAGAAGATTTTGAACGGATAAAAAATAAAACAATTAAAATAGGCATTTCTTTTCATGATAAGGCAGTTGTTTTAGAGCAGATTTTAACAGAATATCCGCAAATTGAAGTAGTTCAAATACAATTCAACTATGTAGATTATGACGACACAGCAGTAGAAAGTCGTAAATGTTATGAAATATGCCGAAAATACGGAAAGCCAATTATTGTTATGGAACCAGTAAAAGGTGGAAATCTTGTTAATCTTCCAGAAAGTGCCAAAAATATTTTTGAAGAATTGGGAGAAAATAGTCCAGCAAGCTATGCAATTCGTTTTGCAGCAGGCTTTGAGGGAATTGACATAGTTCTGTCTGGTATGAGTAGCTATGAGCAGATGGTGGACAATATCAGTTATATGAAAGATTTTCAGCCTTTGAATAATACCGAGATGGAAGCAGTCAAAAAAGTACAAGAAATTTTTAAAGGCATGAATCTTATTCCTTGTACGGCTTGCAGATACTGTGAAGCTGGCTGTCCAAAAAAGATTTCAATTCCTGATTTATTTGCGGTTATGAATACAAAACAGATTTATCATGACTGGAATGCGGATTATTATTATAACAACGTTCATACTACACAGGGAAGGAAAGCGTCAGATTGTATTAAATGCGGCAAATGTGAAAAAGCCTGTCCTCAACATTTAAAGATACGAAAGTTGCTTGAAGATGTTGTAAAGGAATTTGAGAAATAGAGGTATTTAAATGGAATATAACAATTTATAATTTAAAAGAAAAAGGTGAAAAATATATGGCAAAATTAGTAGCATTTTATTCTAGGGCAGATGAAAATTATTTTGGTGGAAGTATGCGTTATATTAAAGTTGGCAATACAGAAAAAATAGCTGAAATGATTGCAGATGTAACAAAAGCAGATGTATTCAAAATTGAACAGAAAGTTCCATATGCAGCCGATTATAATACCTGTACACCACTTTACAAGTTTTTTAA
>DESG01000157.1 GCA_002361175.1 Lachnoclostridium sp. UBA3320
AGTCTTATGTTAGAAGAATGGAATATAGAAGATGCTTTAAAATACAGCAAACAGGAAGGTATAGAAGAAGGGTTAAAAAATGGAATGGTTTATGCGTATTATGAAATGAATTTAGATACCAAGGAGATAGCTAAAAAAACGCAGCTTACAGAAAAAGAGGTAATAGATATAATAAAGAAAAGGGATATGTAGTAGTAATTTCTAAGTTATTTTCAAATGCTTCATTAAGTTGCTCAATTCTAAAAAACTAATTATTGACAATAGTAAAATGGTAATATATAATCAAAAAAATAGAAATAACAAAAAGGTAACAAAAATAATAAAAGCCACCTTTAAATTTTCTATTGACTATTATAATCAAATATATTAAAATGTATTCAACAACTGAATATTGGTAATTCTACGAAGTAGTCTTTTGCTAATGTGACCAAAGGGCTGCTTAGTTGTAGAGTTCGCTGTCAGTTAATAGTGAAGGAAGAAAAGAATAATGAGTATAGCAAATATTTATCGTGACGTTACACTTAATAATGTAAGTGAAAGTGATGTTGGAAAAAACATTAAATTAGCAGGATGGGTAGAAAATATTCGTGACCATGGTGGTGTATCTTTTATTGATTTGCGAGATATGTATGGTGTAATGCAAGTAGTTATGCGTGATACCTCGCTTCTTGATGGCATAAGTAAAGAAGATTGTATAAGCATTGAAGGTATTATAGAACATCGTGATGAGGAAACATACAATCCAAAGATACCTACAGGTACAATTGAGCTTGAAGCTCATAAAGTTGAAGTATTGGGCAGAGTATACAGACAACTTCCATTTGAAATAATAACTTCAAAAGAGACAAGGGAAGATGTGCGCCTTAAATATAGATATCTTGATTTACGCAATCAAAAAGTACGCAACAATATGATTTTCCGTTCAAATGTTATAAGTTTTTTAAGGCAAAAGATGACAGAAATGGGATTTTTGGAAATACAGACACCGATTCTTTGTGCTTCATCACCCGAGGGTGCAAGGGATTATATAGTTCCTTCACGTAAATTCAAAGGAAAGTTCTATGCACTGCCACAGGCACCACAGCAGTACAAACAACTTCTTATGGTATCAGGATTCGATAAGTATTTTCAGATAGCACCTTGTTTCCGTGATGAAGATGCACGTGCTGACCGTTCACCAGGAGAATTTTATCAGCTTGACTTTGAGATGGCTTTTTCAACACAAGAAGACGTATTTAGAGCAGGAGAAGAAGTTTTAACAGCAACATTTGAAAAATTTGCTCCAGAAGGGTATAAAGTAACAAAAGCGCCTTATCCAATTATAAGTTATAAACAGGCGATGCTTGAATATGGTACAGATAAACCTGATTTAAGAAACCCACTTCGCATCGTGGATGTGACAGACTTCTTCCAAAGGTGTACATTTAAACCTTTTCATGGAAAAACAGTGCGTGCTATAAAGGTTAATGCAGATATGTCAAAGGGATTTCATGAAAAACTTCTTAAATTTGCACAGTCAATAGGAATGGGTGGATTAGGATATCTTGAAGTAAAAGCGGACAAGACCTATAAAGGGCCTATTGACAAGTTTATACCAGATGATATGAAAGACGAGATTGCACAGATAGCTGACCTTGAAGCAGGAGATACTATTTTCTTTATAGCAGATAGAGAAGAATTGGCGGCAATATACGCAGGGCAAATTAGGACAGAACTTGGAGAACGCCTAGGGCTTATCGAAAAGAATGCATATCGTTTTTGTTATATAAATGATTTTCCTATGTATGAATATGACAAAGAACAGAAGAAATATATATTTACACACAATCCATTTTCAATGCCGCAAGGCGGACTTGATGCATTAAATGAAAAAGAACCTTCAGAGATTCTTGCATATCAGTATGATATTGTATGCAATGGCACTGAACTTTCATCTGGTGCAGTACGTAACCACAATTTAGACATCATGGTTAAGGCATTTGAAATAGCAGGGTATACAGAAGAAGACTTAAAAGAAAAATTCGGCGCACTCTACAATGCATTTCAGTTTGGTGCTCCTCCACATGCAGGTATGGCACCTGGCATTGATAGAATGATTATGCTCTTACTTAATGAAGAAAATATACGTGAGGTTATACCATTTCCTATGAATGGCAACGCACAGGACCTTATGTGTGGTGCTCCAAATGCAGTTACAGAACAGCAGCTTAGAGAAACACATATAAAAGTTAGACAATAAGTTAAAATAATAAGGCAGCAAACTTGCTATTATATGTCAAGTTTGCTGTCATGTAAATATTGTAAAGTATATCATATGGCAATTATTCCAAAAAATGTAATGAAAAATTTATTAATTTGAGGTAGCTTTTTTTTAATTAGTGTGATATTATAATTTAGTGAATTAGTCCTGCATTATTTTTTAAAGCAGGATAATTTAATATGTTGTATCTATTATAGAGTGATAAGAATCTGTTTTATGGGAATGCCTCTTAATTTATGCCTTATTGCCTGGCCTGCATATGAAAAATTTTGAACAGATTTTCTTATACTTTATGATTTGGATATAGATACATAAAATCAGAATAGTAAATAAGGAAGAAAGGAAAGGTGGATAAGTCTATGAAGTTTTTTAGACAAACAAAAGAAACAAAACGTAAACTTAGCTTTTTTTTAGCAATAGCAATGATGGTATCATTATTGCCAGTATCACCAGTGGTGAAAGCAGCAGAAACATTAACAAGTGAAAA
The DNA here is from genome assembly GCA_002361175.1 of Lachnoclostridium sp. UBA3320. GTDB lineage: Bacteria > Bacillota > Clostridia > Lachnospirales > Lachnospiraceae > Butyribacter. Next base: position 2,748 of record DESG01000157.1, read on the forward strand.
AATAACAACAGAAATTACAAATGCAAAAAGCTCTACAGCAAAAATAACAAAAGAAGCTAATGGAACATCAGGAAGTGCAGTTGTTGAAGTAACAGCTGATAATGGATATGAATTTACTGATAGTGCGACTGCGAGTGCAATAAAATTAGAAATAGCAACATCTGGAGCATTGGGAACAACATCTGGAGCAATAGTAGCATCATTTGCAGCAGTAACCACTACATCAGTATCAGATAATAATAAAAAATGGAGTATTACTGTTGAATTTAATAAAGATGTTACAAAAATAAATATAAAAGTAGATAGCAATGTAACAACAACATCTAATCCATCATCATCATCAACTCCATCAAATGGTGGCGGTATCTCAGGTGGTGGCAGCTCAAATAACTATGCACCATCATCAGCTCCTTCTAGCTCAGCAGCACCTAGTGCATCAGCAGCACCTAGTGCGTCAGCTGCTCCTGGAACATCAGCAGCACCTAGTGCATCAGCTGCTCCTGGAACATCAGCAGCACCTAGTGCATCAGCTGCTCCTAGTGCGTCAGCAGCACCTAGTGCATCAGCTGCTCCTACAAAGAAGCCTGGAACATCAACAGCTGTTAAAGTAGGAAAGAAAGTTACTGCTGGTAAGTTAACTTATAAGATAACATCTGTAGGTGGTACAAAAACAGTACAATTTACAGGCGCTAAGAAAAACGCTAAAGTTGTTAAAATTCCTGCAACTATTAAGATTAATGGCAAGACTTACAAAGTAACAACCATTGCTAATGGTGCACTTAAGGGCAATAAAAAACTTACAAAGCTTACAATCGGTAAGAATATTAATAAGATTGGCAAGAATGCATTCAAAGGCTGCAAGAACTTAAAGAATGTTATAGTTAAAACTAAGAAACTTACAGCTAAGAAGGTTGGAGCTAATGCATTTAAGAATACTAATAAAAATGCAAAATTCACCGTTCCAAAAGGAAAAGTTAAGAAATACGGAAAGATTGTTAAAGCTAAAGGCGCAGGCAAAAATATTAAGGTTAGAAAATAATTTTTATTAACTTTATATGGAGTACCAGGTAGCTATCCCAAACCCCTATCAGCAGATATCTGTTGATAGGGGTTTTTAAGATACAACAGATATATTATAACGTACCATATTCTATAAGATGGATAGAAAAAAAGGTATTGTTTGTTAAGTAAAAATTTGATAAAATTAAAAAAAGATGATGTAGGGAAAAGAGAGCGGTTACTATCTGACTACTCTCTACAGCAAACCGTGTAGGTTCTAATTGATGACATTTTGCAGTAATCGTACATCATTTTCAGACCTTGGAATACTGTCTTTCTGTCAGAGCAGCGAACTTTACAACCAAGCAACCCTTTGGTCGCATTAGTGATTGTTTTCTGATATTGTTGTCAAGAGAGTGTAGCCAATCTCCCTGTTCAAATACGAACGTAATGCTTCCCACATTTTACCTACGAAAAGAATACTTCGTAGAACCACCAATATTCAGTTATTGAATACATTTTAATATATTTAATTGTAATAGCCAATAGAAAATTTAAAGGTGGCTTTCATTCTTATTCATGTACTTGAACTGCCAAAACTTCTAGAAGAATTAAAAGGAAACAGTGATAATTTACTGTTGTG